>CAYJEC010000218.1:0-5848 GCA_964369025.1 uncultured Ideonella sp.
ATGACGGCTGCCATGCCGCCCACACCGACCGGCACCGCTTCCTGCATGGCCTGCGCACGGAAACGCACAAGCTTCACGGCATCCTCAAAGGCAAATGTTCCCGCTGACGTGAGCGCAGAATATTCCCCTAAAGAATGACCAGCAACATAACTAGGCGATTGACCGACTTCTGACATCCAAACTCGGTAAGCTGCAATTGCAGCTACCAGCATGACCGGCTGAGTGTTGGGGGTCAGGTCCAGTTGTTCCTTCGGGCCAGCATGTATCAACGCCCCGAGATCCTCGCCCAATGCTGCGGAGGCTTCTGCCAAGGTCTGGCGGACAGCGGGGTGATCGCCCCAGGCGTCGAGCATGCCGACGGCCTGTGAGCCCTGACCTGGAAAGACGAATGCGAACGAACTCATCGAAACACCATCTGGCGAAAGTTGTGGTCAGCCGGGCTCAGAAATCGAGCAGGACGGCGCCCCAGGTGAAGCCGCCGCCAACACCTTCGAGCATCAACGTGTGGCCGCGCTGGATCTGACCGGAGCGCACGGCGTGGTCCAGTGCCAGCGGGATCGATGCGGCCGAGGTATTGCCATGCTCGTCCACGGTCACCACCACGTGATCCAGCGGGACCTTCAGCTTGCGGGCCGTGCCCTGCATGATGCGGATGTTGGCCTGGTGAGGGATCAGCCAGTCGATGTCGGCGGCGGTGCGTCCTGCGGCTTCGAGCACCTCACGGGCGACTTCGTCGAGCACCCTCACGGCCAGCTTGAAGACGGCCTGGCCATCCATCTTGAGGAGCGGGTCGCCAAGGACCTGGCCGCCAGACACGGTGCCTGGCGTGCAGAGGATGTCCAAGTGCTGGCCATCGGCATGCAGGCGGGTGGCCAGGATGCCTGGCTCGGCCGAGGCCTCCAGAACCACCGCGCCGGCGCCATCGCCGAACAGCACGCAGGTGGTTCGGTCGTTGAAATCGAGAATGCGCGAAAACACCTCGGCGCCGATCACCAGCGCACAGCTTGCAGCGCCGGAGCGGATCATCGCGTCTGCCACCGACAGGCCGTAGACGAACCCCGAACACACCGCCTGCAGGTCGAAGGCAGGGCAGCCCTGCACACCCAGCTTGCGCTGAATGATGGTGGCTGTGGATGGGAACACCATGTCTGGGGTGGACGTGGCGACAATGATCAGATCCACGTCTTCTGCACTGCGCCCTGCTGCCTGCAGCGCATGGCGCGCGGCGTCGGCGCCCAGATCACTGGAACTGACCGATGGCTCGGCGAAGCGCCGGGCACGAATGCCAGTGCGCTCGACGATCCAATCGTCTGAGGTTTCCAGGCCTCGCTCAGCCAACTGGGCGGCGAGATCGGCATTGCTCACGCGCCTCGGCGGCAACATGCTGCCGGTGCCGGTGATGCGAGAGTAGCGGAAGGTGGGGATGCGGTCGGGCACGGGGGTCTAGGCGGCGGGGCGCACCGGCTCGCCACCGGGCTGGGCGGGTGCGGCCTGCAAGGTCTCGACGATGCGTTCATGCACCTGTTCGAGCAGGCGGTTGCGAGCCGCATCATAAGCCCGGGACAATGCTCGGCCGAAGGCGAAGGCATCGGCCGAACCGTGGCTCTTGAACACCAGGCCCTGCAGGCCGAGCAGCGCGGCGCCGTTGTAGCCACGCGGGTCGAATCGGGCGCGGAAGTGCTTCAGCACCGGAAGCGCAACCACTGCCGCGATCTTGGCCCACCAGTGGCGCTTGAACTCCTCGCGCATGAAGTGGCCCAGCATCGAGGCCAGCCCTTCGCTGGTCTTCAGCGTCACGTTGCCGACGAATCCATCGCAGACGACGATGTCGACAGTGCCCTTGAAAATGTCGTTGCCTTCGACGTTGCCGTGGTAGTTCAGGACACCAGCAGCGCCCGCGGCGCGGAGCAACTCTCCGGCCTGCTTGATGACTTCGCTGCCCTTGATCACCTCGGAGCCGATGTTCAACAGGCCCACGGTGGGTTCGGGCTTGCCTTCCACGGCCGCCACCAGGGCGCTGCCCATGACAGCGAACTGCAGGAGGTGCTCCGCGCTGCAGTCGACGTTGGCACCCAGATCCAGCATGGTGGTGAACCCGGGCCGCTCGTTCGGGATCACCGAGGCGATCGCCGGCCGGTCGATACCTTCCAGCGTCTTCAGCACATAGCGAGAGATGGCCATCAGCGCGCCGGTGTTGCCGGCGGATACGCAGACATCGGCCCGGGTGCGCCCCTCCAGATCAGCCTTCAACTGACTGATGGCGACCCGCATGGAGGAGTCCTTCTTGCGGCGCAGGGCGACCTCGACCGGGTCGTCCATCGCCACGATCTCGGTGGCTGTCACCAAGGTACAGCGCGGCCATTGCGCTGCCGGGACAAGGGCCTCGGCGGTGCCGACCAGCAGCATGTCGACATCCGGGTGCGCGTCGAGGAAATCCTTGCAGGCCGGCAGGATGACCGACGGGCCATGGTCGCCCCCCATGCAGTCGATGGAGATGCGAACCCGATCCAGGGGCGTCAATTTGAGCGCGTACGGCACGGTCTGGAATGGCAAATGCCGCAGATTGGACTGCGGCATTGTGTTCGGTTCGCGGGAGCAGGCATGCGCCGGCCCGGCTGCGGGCGAAAGGTCAGGCGTCGGCCTTGGTCTTCAACACCTTGCGACCGCGGTAGAAACCGGTCGGGCTGATGTGGTGACGCAGGTGCGTCTCGCCGGTGGTGGATTCGATCGCCGTGCCGGGCTGGACCAGCGCATTGTGCGAACGGTGCATGCCGCGCTTGGACGGCGACTTCTTGTTTTGCTGGACAGCCATGGGACGCTCCTGGGGCACCGCATCGAGCGGCACGCTGCGGTGCCCTGCCTGGCCCCGGATCGGGAAAGCCCCCGACGCGACACACAGACCGACACCTGCACAAGTTGGACAAGCCGGACGGCAGCCCCATACAAGTGGCGCCTTTCCGGGAAAGCCCGCGAGTGTATCACGGTCGGCCGTGTCATGGCGACCCTGGGGCCCACGGGCCCAGACGGGCGCCGGGCCGCCCTGAAGCCGGCCCCAGGTGCCCGGATTTCAGGCGCCCGGCTTCTTCCGGAGTTGGGCCAATGCCGCAAAGGGATGCGCTGGCGGCGCTTCGCTTTCCGGTTGATCGTCAGCCGGCATCGGCAGCGGCGTGGGGCAGGCGTCATGCCGAGGCACCAAAGGAAGGGCCAGCAGCAACTCGTCCTCGACCAGGTCGCGCAGGTTCATCCAGCGCTGCAGCTCCAGCACATCGTCCTCCAGCTCGGCGTCCAGAGCCTCGGCCTGGCTGCCGTCAGGCACGAATCGGATCCAGCGATCCAGGTCCAGCGGCACTGGCACGGCCCCCAGGCAACGCTGGCAACGCATCGCCAGCGCCGCCTGCGCTGTCAGGCGCATCCAGATCTCCGGGGCAGAACCTGCCTGGGGCCGCAGGTCTCCCTCGACCTGCCAATGCACCTCGGCGCCAGGCGTCTCGTCGGGAAGCACCGATTCAGCCAGGCGCACAAGTTCCGGCAACGGCCAACGCCCACCCTGCTCGCCGTGCTCGGCGGCCAGCGCAGCGACATCCAGCCGCAACGGATCGACGGGTTTGACTGTCATGGCGCCAGTGTACGGCCCGGTCGCGGCCTTGCCCGATGGGACAATCCGTCCATGTCCGGAGTTCCCTCCCCCGCGTTGCGCCTGATCCTCGGCTCGACCTCACGCTACCGCCAGGAGTTGCTGAGGCGTCTGCACGTGCCGTTCGAGGTGAGCGCGCCCGATGTCGACGAGACGCCGCACGCCGGTGAAGCCCCTGCCGCGCTGGCCCTGCGGCTCGCGCTGGCCAAGGCCCATGCGGTGGCCCGCCAAGCGGGCATCGGCGCTGTGGTCATCGGCTCCGACCAGGTCGCCGATGTCGATGGCGAGCCGATCGGCAAACCCGGCACCCACGAACGTGCAGTGGCCCAGCTGCGCGCGATGAGCGGGCGCGAGATCGTCTTCCAGACCGCGGTCGCCGTGGTGCGCGCCGACATCGGTTTCGAGCGGGCCCTTCTGGCACCGGTGCGGGTGCGCTTCCGCACGCTCGGCGTCGCCGAGATCGAGCGCTATCTGCAGTTGGAGCAACCCTACGATTGCGCCGGCAGCGCCAAATCCGAGACGCTGGGCATCGCCCTGCTCAGCGCCATCGAATCCGACGACCCCACCGCCCTGGTCGGCCTGCCGTTGATCCGGACCTGCGAGTTGTTGCGCGCTGCGGGTCTGGATCCGGTGTTGCTTGCAGGCATGTCGCCGTGAGTGCGCCCACGACCAGCGGCCGCCTCGTTCTGGTGCCGAACGCCCTGGATTTGGGTGCCGAGCCCGAACCCATCGACGCCATCCTGAGCCAACAAGTGCTGCGGCGTGCCGCCAGCCTGACCCACTGGGTGGTGGAGAACGCCAAGACGGCACGATCCTTCCTGAAACGCGTCGATGCCGTGCAGCCGCTGGGCACGCCGCTGCAGGCGCTGAACATCCAGGAATTGCCCCGCCCCCGAAAGGGCAGCGGCGACTCGGTGCCGGACGCGGCATGGCGGGCCCTGCTGGCCCCGGCGTTGTCTGGCCAAGAAGTGGGTCTGCTGTCCGACGCGGGTCTGCCGGCCGTGGCTGATCCCGGCGCGGGCCTGGTGGCCGCCGCGCACGCATTCGGCCTGCGGGTGGAGGTGCTGACGGGCGCCAGTTCCCTGACGCTGGCGCTTGCTGCCAGCGGCCTGAACGGCCAGCGCTTTGCCTTCGAGGGCTATCTGCCTCAGGCGCCTGCCGACCGGCAGGCTCGCGTGCGCGAACTGGAGCAGCGCTCGCGCCGCGAGGGGCAGACACAGTTGGTGATCGAGACCCCATACCGCAACGAAACGTTGCTGCAGGCGCTGTGCCAGCAGTTGCAACCGTCGACGCGCCTGGCGGTGGCCTGCGGGTTGACGTCGGCCGGCGGCTGGTGCGAGTCGAAGACGGTGGAGGCCTGGCGGCGCCAGATTCAAATGGCCGGACGCTTGCCCATGCCGGACAAACTGCCCGCCGTGTTCATGTGGCTCGCCGCCTGAGCCACCACGCCGCCAGCGCGATGCCTGCCAGATCCGCCAGAACATCGGCGGCCGAGGCATCGCGGTAGGTCGTCAGGCCCTGGGCCAGTTCGATGGCGATGCCATAGACCAGCAGGCCTGCCGCCAAGACCCAACCGGGGCGGTAGCCTGCCCGCGCCCCAATCACCCACAGCACGCCGAACACCAAGGCGTGCTGGAGCTTGTCAGCTTGCGGGAACAGTGCCCCGCCTGAACCGGTGGGCAACAAGGCGATGACAAAGATGGCCGCCAACGCAGCGGCAAACGCCAAGCGCCAGCCGGCGCGCGGCGTCACGCCTTCGCGGCGCCGCCCAGCAAGGCCGCGACCTTGCGCTTCGGGCGGATGTTAGGCGACAGGCGCGTCGGCGCCGGCACCGAGGGGGCACTGCGCTCCCAGGCCGCGGGCTCGTCGCTGGGATGGGCCTCGTAAGGCTTGTCGAAGAACGGGTCGCGGGAGGTCGCACGGGGCTCGTAGCGGCGCGGCAGCGGGCCGGCCGCGGCGGGACCGGCCGGCGCGCGGCTTTCGGTGCGCGCCGGGCGATCGTCGTCACGCAGCGGCCGCCGGGCGGGGGACCGCACGCGCTCGTCGTCGAGTTCCAGCGGGTCGAGATCGATCTTCTTCTTGATCAGCTTCTCGATGTCACCGATCAGGCGCGCATCGTTGCGGGTGACGAGCGTGAACGCGAGTCCCGAAGCGCCGGCACGGCCGGTGCGGCCGATGCGATGCACGTAATCTTCGGCGTGGGTCGGCACGTCG
>CAYJEC010000219.1:0-5810 GCA_964369025.1 uncultured Ideonella sp.
ACTCGATACCGTCGATGAATTCAAACGCCGCGACAACGCCACTGGCCTGCGCATCGCCAGCAATCGCAGCCCATTGCGACGCAGCAAGCTGGTGGTTGACTGGCACCGTTACGACACCGACCCTTGCCGCGCCGAAGCACAGCAGGACGAGTTCGATGGAGTTGCGAGACAAGACGGCCACCCGATCACCGGGCCTAAATCCGGAGGCTAGCATGGCATTGGCTATCCGGCTCACGGTCGCCTGCGCCTGTTCGTAGGTCACGCGGCGGTCGGCCTGCGCCGCGAATTCGGCTAGGGGTTGCTTGGCTACCCAATAGTCAAGACAGTTATGCAGCAGCACGGGACGGCCTTCCGCTCAATGCGCAAGCACGGTCGCGGCCGCTTGCTTGCGAGGCTCGAACAGGTAGGCGCTGCGGGCGTTGCACTGGCGGCATCCAATACGCTGCCTTGTGGTCTCCTGACCCGGCGCCAAGTAAAGTCGACCAAGGGTATGGACTGCCCGACAATGGCTGCAGCGCAGATCCGCGCTGTAGACATTGCCTTCCACCGGCTCAAGTCGCAGGATCTCGCCGGTGTAGGGGTTGTCCTTTTGCAGCGCCTTGATGATGGCCCGCATCTTCTCGTATTCGGAGTCCGGAAGGGCCGTCATGTTCACTGGCGGGCAGCCGGCCTCGATGTAGGCGGCGGCATCCGGGATGCGGCCTTGGGAGACGGCGTCACGAAACAGGACCGTGCCGGGCAGCGGCATGATCATGCCGAGGTTGATCTGGTAGTGGCGGTGCCTGCTCCACCACTCCAGCGTCTCGTTGAAGGTGTCCCAGGTTTCCGCCGGGTCGCCGAATATGAAGTTGCCCTGGATACCGATGCCTGCGTCGTAGGTCATCTTCAGCGCATGGGCAATCTGGCCGGGCGTGATGCGCTTGCGCATGCTGTCGAGGATCCGTGTGGACATGCTCTCAAGTCCGTAGCTGACGTAGAAGCATCCCGAAGCGCGCAGCAGTTCCAGCATCTCGGGCGTCATGATGTCCACGCGCACCTGCACGACCCATTTCAGTCGGTATGGCCTGATGCGTTCGCAGAACGCCTTCAGCTTGCGGGGGCTGGAGGCAAAAAGCTCGTCGTAGATGGACAAAGTGCGAATTGGGTACCGCTCGAGAAGCCGGTCCAGATCGGCAAAGAAGTGGTCTAGCGAGCGCTGTCGGTAGGCTCCTGAGGCCGGGTGGAAGCAGAACGTGCACTTGTACGGGCACGAGCGCCCCAACGTCATGGGCAGGTTACCCGGCCTGTCTTCCACGTACATGGGATAAAAGTCGTTGGGATACTGGCGCTGCAGGTATTCCTCCACGCCAAAAGCCTCGTAGTCCACCAATGGCAGAGTGTCCAGGTCGGCAATTTGAGGTGCCGCCGGGGTGGTGTGCCATGAGTTGCCATCCCTGACCACGAGCCCGCGAACCTGTTGCACAGGGCGTCCGCCTGCGAGGGCCTCCACCAAGTCGCAGGCAATGTGTTCGGCCTCGCCGACGCACGCGTAGTCCACGCCTGTGAGCTTTCCAAACAGCGCAGGAGCGGCCGTGAATCCACCGCCACCGCCCACCGTTACCACGGCGGGATTTGCCTGCTTGGCAGCCTGGAAGACCTGCCGCAGTTTCTTCAGTTCCTGCGTCAGACCGCCGGCCATCACCACACGGTAATCACTGGCCGATACACGGTCGCCCACAAGCTGGGCGGGAGTGCCTGGGCTCCTATTGAGGTCCAGGACATCGACATCGTGCCCCTTTGATACCAGCATTGCATGGACCGTGGCCGCGCCTAGGGGAAACGGATAGCTGCGGTCCGGATTCTCGAAATGCCGGGGGACGACGATCAATATTTTCATGATGCTTGTGGTGTTGAGAGGCGCAAGGCAGGCAGCGCCGCGTGGACAGCGTCCACGAACCGGCCAGCTACACGCATCCAGGTAAAGTTTCGTTCAACGACTTGGCGCCCCGAACGGGCGAGCCGCTCCCAGCTGCCATCGGCCAGCGCCTGTGCCAGGTAGGCTTCCAGGCGATCCAGCGACTCGTACCGGTATGCCAGCAGGTCGACGCCATCGACGAAGTGACGCTCCAAGTACGGGTTGGTGTCGGTTGCCACAAGGGCTCCGCATGCGAGTGCGGTGATGATCCGGTCGTGACAGCCTGCATGGAAGTTCGGCGTCACGTTCAGGGCGATGCGACTGCGGCACAACACCGAGTCAAGTTCGCGATACGGGATCGGTCCGTGGAACCGGAAGCCTGCAATGGCCAGTACCCTCGGACTGCGCACAGACCCGAACACGTGCACGGGAAGGCGCCGCACGCTCAGCAGCACCTGCTGCCGCTTCCAGCTCCGAACAAACGAGTTCACGCGCAGGAAAAGCTCCGCACGGAGCTCGGGCGCCAGGGCCTCTTCCGGAAACTCGGCCTCGAACGAGCGCAGCAGCGAGCAATCGGCCGCGGCGAGCACGCGCTCCATCCACGGCAGTGCAGCACTTACTACTGCCGATGGTAGCTGGCGCAGTTCCAACCAGGCCTCGTCGGGATCCTTGACCTGTCCCGTGAAGACGATATCGAGATCCCGGCAGGACGCGCCGCGGTCCGCTTTCAGATCGGTGCCCAGTGGCAGGAACAGCGTGCCGTTGTGGGCAACAGGTCCGAAACCGATGAACTCCTGGTCAATGACGACGCTGCGCAGCAACGGGTGGCCCCAGGATGGAAGGCTCGCCTTGTACGGGTTGTCCACGATCCACTGGAAGTGAGGCAGGTTGAGGCGCTCGTAAACTGGCACGCCTGCATCGAAGCAGCCGTAGCGACTCCCGATCGCAACGCTGCAATCCCACCGGCTGGCACCCCCTGCCTGTTCGAGGCTAGTGGCATCATGGAACAAGGCTGCTTGGTGGCCGAGTGTGGTCAGCGCTACGGCCATTGACCGATGGAACTCCGCGAATGACCCGTATGCCACGGCATTTGGCCAGTCCAGGATTGCGATCCTCACGGCATGAACGTGCTCAACAGCACTTGGTCGCCGTAGCAGCTGGTGAGCACCAGCCAGCGCCGGTCGGCATCGATTGCGTCCACGTCATACCTCGCGCTCGCCCCCTGCAAGGGCTGCCACGCATGGGGCGAGCACGCCGCCCAGGCGGACCGCAAGGCCGCACCGAGTGCAAGGCCCCGGGCTGGCAGTGCCTGCTGGTCGGCCTCGAAGGCCGCTCTTGCCTGGCTGCGCCAGCCTGCAAGCACGTCGGGCCTGCTGGCGAGCAGGCAGAGGTGGATGATATCCGCGACGCTGCGGGCCACGAGCCATGACAACCCGAGTCGGCGCAGGAGCCTCGCCCCCGGCGTGCCCCCCGTGCCATCGGCATCGAGGGCCAGCACGGGAACGCCTTGCTGCAACGCCTCGTGGACGGCTATTTCGCTACAGCGACCCACTGAGTCGACGACCACGTCGAGTTCGCTATGGAATTCCAAGTGGTTGCGATGCCCCTTCAGGAAGCCGACGAAGTCGATTCGTTCGCGGCCGATACCGCACGCTGCGAATCGCCCTGCAATCATTTCGACAAGCAACGGGTCGTCGCTATCCAGCGACTTGATCACCAGCGTTGCCTGCGGTACCGCATCGAGCACGGCGCTCAGGAGCGAAATTGTCAGTCCATCGAGCTTGTCGGTATCACCGATGTATGCAACGCGAAGTCCGTTTCGCATCGGAACGCGAGAGAGCGGCGCCACTGAATCGAGGGCATAGAAGCCTGTCAGATCCTCGTCTGTCGGTCCGAACTTCTGCACGGTCCAAGGTACAGGGGATTCGGGCCATCCCAATTGCAGCGGCGCCGGGTTGAGAGCGAATGCTTCGCTGTAGTTGCGTGGGCAGTACCCGTCCAGGTCCAGCAGGATGTCGATCGCGTCGCAACGAACCTGCTCGGCCAACGCATCGGCGCTCCAGCCAAAGACGGGAACCCATCGATGCGCCAGACGTTTCAACGGTCTCGCGAAGCGATCCTCGACAACGCTGTTGTCATACACGATGACCTCGAACTCTTGTCTGTCGAGATGGTTCAGCAGCGCGCGCAGCAGGTAGCCCACCTTGCCACGTCGGATTCGCGATGACACCAGTGCGAGCCTCAGAGCCGGCTGCGGGCTGTGCTCAGGTCGGACGCAGGGAGTCAATGCTCGTGCTGAAGGCCCGGAGAGCTTTCGCTGCAGGGCGTCGGCAGCCTGCCTAGCGACGGTTTCAGCGGGCAGGCGACAGCCGGCAGCAAGCGCGTGGTTGATGGGCGCATTCCAGTGGTACGGGTCAGCCTGCTGGGCCAGTTGCCAGTACCGGGATGCTTGTAACCAGTCGCCTGTGGCCGAATACAGGCTGGCTCCCGAGTTGTGAACGATGGCGGCTAGCCGGTTGCAGGTTGGCCGGTCATGCAGGGCTTCGAATGCCCGGATGCCCTCGATGTAGTGCCGGAAGGAGTGGAACCATGCGAGCCGCGTCGCCGCGAAGGCTACCGTGCCCGGAGCCAGGGCTTCCGCCTTCCGCAGCCATTCGAGGGACAATTCTCGGCGGCGCAATTGCATATGCAGGATTCCGAGGTTGTTGCACAGGGCCGCTTGCGCAGCCTCTCCGAGGCAGAGCTCCCGCTCGTAGAACCGCTGCGCCTCGTTGAATCTTCCACGCACATGATTGATGACTGCGATGTTCAGGCGCGCGGCGCGCCCTTGGGGCGTTGCAAACCGCGCGATGGGCGCAAGCATTCGCTGGGCATCGTCCAGCAGGCCGCGGCGCATGAGTTCAACTGCGAACTCGACAGTCGCGGCCGGCAATTCAGCGGCCTGATCATCGAGCCTGCGTTGCCACGAAATCCAATCCAGCAGGCGATGCAAGCCAGGGGCTGGATCGTCGCCACGCCGTAGCCGGCGCCCTAGCCGTATGGCACTGGCAACTGTCGCGAGGGCGGCTACCCCGGCAGTCGTCTTGGCCAGGATTTCCCGGGCAATCGCCTCCCCGGGTGCGAAATGGCACAGGAAGTAGCCGATGTCCCAGTCGCGTGGCCCTTCGCTGCCATGCCGGAAGTCAAGGCAATGCAGGGCGCGTCCTTGGTAGCCTACGTTGTTCGGGGAGAAGTCGCCGTGGATGAACCCGTCAGGTCGCAGGTCCTTGAAGACAGCAATGGCCTGCTCAATCCCGTCCAGGCTGGACTCCCCGAGCCGGCTCCTACACCAGTCGGCGGCGCGCACCAGCTCCGGCAGGTACTCGGTTTCGACGAGCACCTGCCAGCTCCTGCCTTGCGGCCAGATCGGACAGCGATGCAGTAATCGGACCAGTGCCAGCACGTCCTGCGCTGCACGGGCCGCCTCGGCATCGCGCACCAAGTGAAGGTCGAGCCACTCGGACTCGATCCCCTTGCGGCCTTCGCTGTCCTCCAGCAGTCGGATCGGCCGAGGCGACGGGATATCGTGCTCATGGAGCCACCGGGCACAGCCGTACTCATAGAGCGCCACCTCCGGAGGGCAGTGAGTATAGAACTTTCTGAAGACCCGGCCTGCGCCATCCGGGCTCCAGCCACTTTGCAGTACCGTGCCGTAGCCGCACCTGGTCTGCCACGAGCCCGTCACGTTCGGTGCTCTCATGGAAGTGCCACCTCCATGGTAGTCCGCATGCCTGCCCGGATCCATGCATGGTGCACGTGCGGCATGATCTCGGACTCTTCGAGTGTGGCGGACGCGTCCAGCGCCTGCCGGCTTAGTTCGGAATAGAGCGCCGGGCTGCTGACCACGTGCGCCAGCGTGTCGGCCATTGCAGCGGCG
>CAYJEC010000220.1:0-5803 GCA_964369025.1 uncultured Ideonella sp.
GCGTGCGCAGGATTGGCCGCATGCAGCAGGTCAATGCTGCGCACGAAATGCGGCTGCGCCTCGGCGTGCCGGCCCAACCCGGCCCAGGTGCGTGCCACCGCGAGGTGCAGGTTCACCAGGGTCTCCCGGTACTGGTCGGCACGTGCCGATGTGGCTGCGCCGCGCTGCAGGGAGTCGGCCAGTGGCTCAGCCTCGGCAAAGCGGCCCTGGGCCACCCGCAGCGCGATGAGCACCAGCTGTGCGCGGTGCTTCGGTGAGCCGAACACGGCTTCGGCGGCGTCCTGGCTGCTCATCGCCGCCCGCAGCTCGGCCTCGGCCTGTACCAACCCGCCACTGGCCAGCCACGTTTGCGCCAACCGGAAGCGCCGGTCGGCGACATTGGGGTGGTCGGCACCGGACTGGGCGATGGCCTGGTCGCGCAGGCGCTCCAGCAGCGCGCGGCCTTCGGCGAAGCGGCCGGTGTCGACGAGCCAACGCGCCTGCGAGACATCCAGCGTCACATCGGGGCCGGCCTGGGTGCCGAGTTGCTCGCGCAGGGTGAGCGCGGCGTCCAGCGCCTCGCGGGCAGCAGCCAGCCGGCCGTCCAGCACCAGGGCGTTGGCCCAGTACATGCGCGCCTGGTAGATCTCGAACGGGTCGACCCGGCCGGCCTGCTTCTGCAGGGCATCGAGTGCATGCTGCAAGCGCGGCAACCCCTCCGGCGAGGTGCCGACGTAGTACTGCAGCCGGCCCAGGTTGGCCTCGATGCGGGCGCTCAGCACATGCTCCGGCCCCACAGCCTGGCGGGTGGCGTCCCAGGCCGCCTGCAACTCTGCCTCGGCAAGGGCTGGCCGGCGCAGCGCCCACAGCGTGCGGCCGAAACGGAAACGCACCTGGGCCAGCCGCACGGAGCCTTCACCCCACAGCGTCTGGCGCAAGGACAGTGCCTGGCGGTAGTGCGCCAGGGCCTCGTCCGCGCGATTGCGTGCCGCATGCAGGCTGGCCATCAGCTCGTGCGCCGAGGCCAGGTCCTCGCTGCCCGGCGCCATGCGCTCCAGTGCGGCCAACGCCGGGGCGACGAGGGCCTGGGTGTCGTCCCAACGGCTCTCGATGAAGTCCAGGCGCCCGGCATCCACCCCCATGGCGACGCAATCGAGCGACTCCGCGAGGCCGGAGGCGCCGCACAGCGCGCGGGCAGCGCCCAGTGTCGTGCGAGCGGCTCCGATCTGGTTGGCCGCGCGCTGGCTGGCGCCGAGTTCGCGCAGCGCCGACAGGCGATCGCGGGCCGGTGCGCTGTGTGCCTCCAACAGCTCGACGCGCTGTTGCCGCACGCGCACGGCGGCCTCGCCGATCTCCAGGTCGTTGAGCAGGCGGCCAACCACGCGCTGCAACTCGCCGCGCAGCTCGGGCTGGTCGGCCAGGCCGGTGGCCAGCGCGTCGGCGCTGTGTTCCAGCAGCTGCTGCACGCTTTGCTCGCGTTTGCTGCGGCCCTCGGCCTGCTCGATGTCATTGGCCTCGAACAGGCCGACCAGAAAACCTGTGATGGCGCCCGCCTTGGCCGCCTGAGCGCGGGCTTCGTCGGCCTGCCACAAGGCCGCACCCAGCGCGCCACCGAGCGACAGCACGAAACCCGCGGCCAGCCCCACCGCGACCCGATTGCGCTGCACGAACTTGCGGGCGTGGTACAACGCGCTGTCGGGCCGCGCACTGACGGGGCGGTCGGCCAGCCAATGGCCCAGGTCGTCGGCGAAGGCCTGCACGGTGGCGTAGCGCTCTGCAGGGTCTTTCTTGAGTGCCTTGAGCAGCACGGTATCGAGGTCTCCCTGCAGCTGGCGCCGCGCGTGCGGATCCGCTGTTCGGGTGCTGGGGCGAGGCGGCTCGGCGCTGACGATGGTTTCTTCCATCGCGGCTGCCGTGCCGCGCTTCGGCCGGTAGGGCAGCTCGCCGGTGAGCAGCTCGTAGAGCACCACGCCCAGCGAGTAGATGTCGGCCGCGGTGCCGATCGGCTGACCCAGGATCTGCTCCGGCGCCGCGTACTGCGGCGTCAGTGCGCGCTGGGCCGGCGCGGTGAGCTCGGCAGCGGCGGTGTCGCCGGCGGCCAGCAGCTTGGCAATGCCGAAGTCGAGAAGCCGCGCCTGGCCATCGGCGGTGACCAGGATGTTGCCGGGCTTCAGGTCCCGGTGCACGACCAGCCGCGCATGCGCATGGGCGACGGCGCGCATGACCTGCAGGAACAGCTCGACACGTGCCCGGGTGCCGAGGCCCTGGCGCCGCATGTGGGCGTCGATGCGCTCACCTTCAACGTACTCCAGTGCCAACCAGGGCTGCCCGTCGGCCCCGACGCCGGCGTCGTAGATGCGCGCGATGTTCGGGTGGTCGAGCACGGCCAGGATCTCGCGCTCCTGCGCCATGCGCTCGGCCAGTTTTGGGTGGCGCCACGCCGCATGTGGCAGTTTCAGGGCCACCGGACGGCCCTGCAGCAGGTCGGTGCGTTCGGCCAGCCACACGCGGCCCATGCCGCCTTCACCGAGCAGCCGGGTGGCCCTATAGGGGCCGGCGTCGGGCGGCAATGACGCCGGCGACTCATCGGCCGGGGTCAGGTGCGGCAGGCTGGCGAAGCGCCCGCCGGTGGCTGTTCCGGCCGGGTCTGCGCTGTCCTCGGCATGTTCGAGCAGGCGTTGCAGGCGCGGGCGCAGCGTAGCGTCCTCCGGAGGCAGGGCGTCCAGCCATTGATGGCGTGCGGCCGGTGCCAGGGCCATCGCTTCGTCGAGCAGTTGTCGCAGACGTGCCCAGCCGGCGGGGTCGATGTCGAACAACTGAGCGGCGGTCACCGATCGGCTCCGGGCGGGCGCCTCAGCGCAGGGCTTCGGCCAGGAACAGTCGCGCCTGCTGCCAGTCCCGCCGCACGGTGCGCTCGGTCACGCCCAACGCCTGGCCGATCTCGCCCTCGGTCATGCCGGCGAAATACCGCAGCTCGACCACTTGCGCCATGCGAGCGTCGAGCTTGGCGAGTTCGTCCAGCGCCTCGTGCACACGCAGGATCTCGGTCTCCCCCGCGTCGCCTGCCAGGTGCTCGCCCAGATGGGTGGTCAGCGTCACATGCGCGGCATCGCCACCGCGCCGCTCGGCCTGGCGTTCGCGGACCAGGTCGATGATCACCGAGCGCATCACATGGCCGGCGTAGACCATGAAGCGCAGCCGGTCAGCGAAGGCGATCTCGCCGCCATGGCGGGCCAGGCGCAGGTAGCTCTCGTGGACCAGGGCGGTGGTGTCCAGCACGGTGTTGCGCCCACCGCCGTGCAGGCGCGCGCGGGCCAGACGGCGCAGCTCGCGGTAGGCGTCCGCATACAGCGCGTCGAGTTGGCTGGGGACGGGCGCGGCCGGGGTGTCGGTGGGCGACATGGGGGCGATTGGAGCGCCGGCGGGCAACGCGCGCAATCCCCTGCTGCCACGACGTTGTCAGCAGGGGTGTCGCAGCATCCTCCCTATGCCGCTGCTCCTGGTGGCCCCTCAAGGAGATGACCATGACCGAAGCCACCCTGACCCACGCCCTCCACTGGTTCGAGATTCCGGTGCGCGATCTCGACCGTGCCCAGCGCTTCTACGAGACCCTGTTCGCTCGCCCGCTGCGCCGTGAGTCAATGGGCCCCGAGACCACCTTGGCGATGTTCCCGTACGAGCCCGGCAGCGGCGTGGGCGGCGGGTTGTTGGCCGGCGCCGGTGCCCCCGAGCCCGGCACCCATGGCACGGTGGTCTATCTGAATGCCGAGCCGTCGCTGAACGCCGTGCTGGCGCGGCTGGGCGAGGCCGGTGGCCGGCTGCTGGTGCCGCGCACCGAGCTGCCTGAGGGCATGGGCGCCTTTGCCCACGTCCAGGACAGCGAGGGCAACCGTGTCGGCCTGCATGCGCTGAAGTGAGTGTGGGGGGGCCCAGTGCGGCGTAGGATGCGCCGCGCCACTGCCTGGAGCACGACGATGATGAAATTTGCCTACGCGATTGCCTATGTGGCCGATGTCGAGGCTTCGCTGGCCTTCTTCGAGCGGGCCTTCGGCCTGGTGCGCCGTTTCGTCGCCCCGGGCGGCGGCTATGGCGAGCTGGAGACCGGCGCCACCGCGCTGGCCTTTGCCCAGCACGACACCGCGCGCGGCAACCTGGGCCACGACTATGTGGCGGCCGACACCTCGGCCGCGCCGCTGGGCGTGGAGATCGGCCTCGTCACGGCGGACGTGGCTGCCGCGTGCGAGCGTGCGGTGGCTGCGGGTGCCACCTTGCTGGCGCCGCCGAAGACCAAGCCCTGGGGACAGACGGTGGCCTACGTGCGCTGCCCGGACGGCACCCTGGTCGAGCTGTGCACCGCCATGGGCTGAATGGCCGTACCAGGATGCGCCGCGCCGACCGCTTGTTCGAGCTGGTCCAGCTGGTCCGTGGCCGCCGGCTGACGACCGCCGCGTTCCTGGCCGACCGGTTGGGGATCTCGCTGCGAACGGTGTACCGCGATGTGGCCGACCTCCAGGCCCAGGGGGTGCCGATCGACGGTGAGGCGGGGGTGGGCTACCGGCTGGGCGCGGGCTACGACCTGCCACCGCTGATGTTCTCGACCGACGAGGCCAAGGCCCTGGTGGCGGCGGTTCGCCTGGCCCAGGGCCGGCTGGACGGCGCGCTGGCAGGGGCGGCCGAGCAGGCCTTGTCGAAGATCCTGGCCGTGCTGCCGCCGGCCGCGCGGGCAGCGGCCGAGAGCCTGGCGATCTACGCCCCCACATTCGACTGCACCGACCCAGTGCGCGAGCGGCTGGAGCAACTGCGCGGAGCGATCGAGCTGCGCCGCAAGCTGGCCATCGCCTACCGCGACGAGGCGGGCCGCGACAGCCGCCGCACCCTGCGCCCGCTGGGCTGCTTCTTCTGGGGTACGGTGTGGACGCTGGGTGCCTTGTGCGAGGAGCGGCAGGACTTCCGCAGCTTCCGGGTCGACCGGATCGCCGAGCTGCGGGTGCTCGGCGAAGTCTTCCGCGACGAGTCGGGCAAGACGCTGGCCGATCTGCTGCGCGCCGTCGAACGCGATTGAGTGGGGCCGCTGCTGCGGCTCCGGACTGCACTCACTTTGTCGAGCCGGCCTCCAGGGCCTGGCAGCCGGCGGACTTGGGGTAGCCTCGGCGCTGCCCGACGTGCCAACGGAGCCACTTCCTGTGACCCCCTTCGACCAGCTTGCCATCGACACTGCCCGCCTGAGGCTGCGCCCCCTTTCGATCAACGACGCGGACGACGTGTTCGCGATCTTCTCGGATCCGGCCGTGATGCGCCACTGGTCTACGCCGCCGTGGACCGAGCCGGCGCAGGCGGGGCGCCTGATCGAGTCCGACCGTGAGGCGCTGGCCGGGCGCCGCGACCTGCGGCTGGGCCTGGTGCAGGCCGACAGCGGGCGGGTCGTGGGTACGCTGAGCCTGTACAAGATCGACCCGGCCTGCCGCCGGGCAGACCTTGGCTATGCCCTGGCGCGCAGCCAGCAGGGCCAGGGCCTGATGAACGAGGCGCTGGCCGCCGTCATCGGCCTGGCCTTCGACCACCGGCCGGGCGCGGCCTTCGACGACCTGCTGCTCAACCGCATCGAAGCCGACGTGGACCCCCGCAACGGCCCCTCCTGCCGTGCGCTGGAGCGTTTGGGTTTCCGGCTCGAAGGCGTGTTGCGCGAGCGCTGGCAGGTGGCGGGCGAGATCTCGGATTCGGCGATGTATGGCCTCTTGCGCGCCGACTGGCCACCATGGCCGGTGAGGGCGGCATGAAAAAGCGCCCGGCTCCTTGCGGAACCGGGCGCTTGGCCAAGCGTCAG
>CAYJEC010000221.1:0-5802 GCA_964369025.1 uncultured Ideonella sp.
CTTTACCGACAAGCAGCCCGCCACCGCCTGGAATAAGGCAGCCGCCAACGAGTACGGCTTCTATTCCAACGTGAACCCCAATGTGGACCACCCGCGCTGGAGCCAGGCCACCGAGCGCCGCATCGGCGAGGACGGCCTGTTCGCCAAACGCCGGCCGACCTTGATGTTCAACGGCTACGAGGCCCAGGTCGGCCAGCTCTACGCCGGCATGGACCTGAAAAAGTTCTATTGATGAACCGCTGGCTCGCCCATCCTGCCGCCAAGCCCGTTGTCTGGACCCTGCTGGCCCTGCCTTTCGCCTGGTTGCTGTGGGGTGCGGTGCAGAACACGCTGGGTGCCAACCCGGCCGAAGCGCTGATCCGAAGCCTGGGTGACTGGACGCTGCGCGCGCTGTGCCTGACCCTGGCGATCAGCCCGCTGCGCCAGTGGACCGGCTGGCACCAGTTGCTGCGGCACCGCCGCGCCATCGGTGTGGCCACTTTCGCTTACGGCACGCTTCACTGGCTGGCCTACGCGTGGCTGGACCAAGGGCTGGAGATCGACGCCCTGCTGAAGGACGTGGCCAAACGCCCCTTCATCCTGGTGGGCACATTGGCCTGGCTGCTGCTGCTGCCGCTGGCCGCTACGTCGTTCAACCGGGCCATCAAGTGGCTGGGGGGCAAGCGCTGGCAGGCACTGCACCGGGCCGTTTATGTGATCGCCGGCCTGGGCATCCTTCACTTCTTCTGGATGCGTTCGGCCAAGAGCAACTATGCTGAGGTGATCGTCTACGCAGCCATCATCGCGGTCTTGCTGGGCTGGAGAGCCTGGGGCGGATGGAAACGCCGGCAGCGAGGCGTCGAACCATCGATCAAGCTTTCAGTACATCGCGCCCGATGATGAGCTGTTGCACTTCGGTGGCGCCCTCGTAGATGCGCAGCGCGCGGATCTCGCGGTACAGCCGCTCCACCGTCTCGCCGCTCTTCACCCCCAGGCCGCCCCAGAGCTGAACCGCCGCGTCGATGACCTGCTGTGCACCTTCAGTGGCGTACATCTTGGCCATCGCTGCCTCGCGGGTGACGTTCTGGCCCTGGTCGCGCTGCCAGGCCGCGCGGTAGACAAGCAGGGCCGCAGCATCCAGCGTGGTGGCCATCTCGGCCAACTTGGCCTGGGTGAGCTGAAAGTCGCCCAGATGCCTGCCGAACATGGCCCGCGACCGGGCCCGTGACAACGCCTCATCCATCGCCCGGCGCCCGAAGCCGAGCGCAGCCGCTGCCACGCTGGTGCGAAACACATCCAGAGTGCGCATCGCCACCTTGAAGCCATCACCGGGCTCGCCGACGCGGTTGAACAGCGGCACGCGGCAGTTCGTGAAGCGCAGGCGTGCCAGCGGATGAGGGGCGATGACGTCGATGCGTTCGGCAATCTCCAGCCCGGGGGTGCCAGCCTCGACCACGAACGCCGAGATGCCCCGCGCGCCCTCGGCCTCCCCGGTTCGGGCGAACACCACGTAGAGGTCGGCGATACCGCCGTTGGAGATCCATGTCTTCTCGCCGTCGATCACCACCTGGTCGCCATCGACGCGCGCGGCGCATTGCATCGCCGCCACATCGGAGCCGGCGTCGGGCTCGGACAGTGCAAAGGCCGCGATCGCCTCGCCGGCCGCCACCCGCGGCAGCCAGCGCGTCTTCTGGGCCGGGGTACCGGCCAGCGAGATCGCGCCGGATCCCAGCCCCTGCATGGCGAAGGCGAAGTCCGCCAGGCCACTGTGGCGTGCCAGTGCTTCCCGGGCCAGGCAGATGATGCGGGTGTCGATGCTCTCGCTCGCGCCGCCGAACTTTCGGCCAGCCACCGCGTTGGCCAGCCAGCCGGCCTCGCCCAGCTGCTTCACGAGCCGGCGGCAGGTGGCGTCCAGGTCGTGGTCACCATGAACATCACGGACATGCGCCTGGGCCCAGCTGTCGAGCGACAGCGCGAACTCGCGGTGGCCATGGGTAAAAAACGGCCATTCGAGATGTTTCATCAGTTCCCTCCGAACACTGGTCTTTGTTTCGCCAAGAAGGCGTTGTACGCCCGCCCGAAGTCCTCGGTCAACATGCAAAGGGCCTGGGCCTGGGCTTCGGCCTCGATGGCCTGGTCGATGCCCATGTTCCATTCCTGGTGCAGCATGGTCTTGGTGATGCCGTTGGCAAAGGTCGGGCCCGCCGCCAGGTCAGCGGCCAGCTGATGGGCCTCGGCCAACAGGGTGTCGGGCGCCACCAGCCGGTTCAGGAAACCCCAGGCCAGCGCCTCCTCGCCAGGCAGCGCACGGCCGGTGAAGAGCAGCTCGCTGGCGCGGCCCTGGCCGACGATGCGCGGCAACATCGCGCAAGCCCCCATGTCGCAGCCGGCGAGGCCGACGCGGTTGAACAGAAACGCTGTCTTGGACCGCGCCGTGCCGACACGCAGGTCCGAGGCCATCGCCATGATGGCGCCGGCGCCGGCACAGACCCCGTCGATGGCCGCAACGACGGGCTGCGGGCAGGCACGCATGGCCTTCACCAGGTCGCCGGTCATTCGGGTGAACATCAGCAGCTCGGGTGCCTTCAGGCGGATCAGCGGGCCGATGATCTCGTGCACGTCACCGCCGGAGCAGAAGTTGTTGCCGGCGCCGTGCATGACCACGACGTGGACATCGGTGGCGAACCGTAGCCGGCCGAACAAGTCACGCAGCTCGGCGTAGCTCTCGAAGGTCAGAGGGTTCTTGCGCTCGGGGCGGTTCAGCGTGACCGTGGCCACGCCGGCCTTCACCTGCCAGCCAAAGTGCTTCGCGCGGTAGCCGGCGAGCTCGACGCGGTTGCCGGCCGCCAGGCCGGGGTCAACGCGGGGGGTGTCGTTCATGAGGTCTCCTTGGATCCGGGTTGGGCCAGGTGCACGCGCAGCGTGCCCAGCAAATCCTGCAGCTGGTGCTTCTGGTCGGCGTCCAGGCCGCTCAGCAACTCGACCACCCAGCTCTCGTGGATCTGGGCCACCTTCTCGAAGGCCTTGCGGCCGGGGGCGGTCAACGCCACCTTGAACGAGCGGCGGTCCTCGGTGTCGACCTCGCGCAGCACCAGGCCGTCCTTCTCCAGGTCGTCGGTCAGCGCCGTGACGTTGCCGCCGGTGACCATCAGGTAGCGCGACAGCGCGCTCATGCGCAGGCCCTCGGGGTGGCGATGCAGCTGAGCCAGGTAGTCGAAGCGAGCCAGCGTCATTCCGTAGCGGGTGCGCAGGCGGCGGCGGATCTCGGTCTCGATCTGGGTGCTGCAGGCCAGCAGGCGCAGCCAGACCTTCAGCGCCTGGTGGTCGGCATCGACCACCCGGGCCTCGAGGCCGATCTGGTCATCGTCGAGCAGCCGCTTGGCGCGCGAGGCGTTGGATCGATGCGGCCCCCGAGGTGCCTCTGGCACCGGCCCCCCAAGGGGGCGTTCGCGCTTGGGGCGGCCCGGCGCGCTCACATGGTCTCCCCGCCGCACACCGCGATGGCCTGCCCGTTCACGGCGCCTGCCTCCGGCGAACACAGCCAGCGCACCGTGGCCGCCACCTCGGCCGGCTGCACCAACCGGCCCTGCGGGTTGCCCTGGGTGAAGCCGGCGCGCGCCTCGGCCTCGCTGCGGCCGGTTTTGGCGACCACCTTGGCGATGCCGTCGCGCACGATGTCGGTCTCTGTGTAGCCTGGGCAGACAGCGTTGACCGTGCTGCCCTGTGCCGCGAGTTCCAGCGCCAGCGTGCGCGTCAACCCCAGCAGACCATGCTTGGCCGCGACATAGGCCGAGACATAGGCATACCCCTTCAAGGCCGCGGTGCTGGCGATGTTGACGATGCGGCCAGAGTGGCCCGCGGCCTTCAGGTCCGGCACCGCCGCCTGGCAGCACAGCATCGGCCCGGTGAGGTTCACCGCCAGCATGCGTTGCCACAGCTCAGGTGACGTGCGGGTGAACGGCGCTGTCTCGACGGCACCGGCGTTGTTGATCAGCGCGGTCAGTGGGCCGAACCGGGCGCGTGCCTGGTCGAAGGCGGTCTGGATGGACGCCGGATCGGTCTGGTCCATCGCCACGGCCAAGGCACCCAACTCGTCGGCGAGCGCGGTGGGCGCGGTGCGGCCGGTGAGCGTCAACGCCCATTCGTCCGCCGCCAGCGCACGCGCGATGGCCTCGCCGATGCCGCGGCTGGCGCCAGTGATGAGGGCATGCCTCATGGGGCGGCCCGCGCGGACCTTTCGCGCTCGAACAAGGACTCCATCTGCGACTTGCCGCTCTGGTACTGAACCGGCCACGCCACGCCCTTGAAACCGATCTTGGCCGCCTCGGTCAGCGTCCAGGCCGGGTTGGCCAGGTGGGGGCGGGCCACGGCGCACAGGTCGGCGCGGCCGGCGGCGATGATGCTGTTGACATGGTCCGCCTCGCTGATGGCGCCCACGGCGATGGTGGCGATGCCGGCCTCGTTGCGGATGCGGTCGGCAAACGGCGTCTGGTACATGCGGCCATACACCGGCTTCTGCTCAGGGCTGACCTGGCCGGAAGAGCAGTCGATCATGTCGGCCCCGGCGTCCTTGAAGGCACGCGCGATGGCCACCGCGTCATCGGGCGTGATGCCGCCCTCGACCCAATCGTGCGCCGAGATGCGCACCGACATCGGCCGCTCAGCCGGCCAGGCGGCACGCACCGCCGCAAACACCTCCAGCGGCCAGCGCAGCCGGTTGGCAAGCGAACCGCCGAAATCGTCCGCGCGGTGGTTGGTGAGCGGTGAGATGAAGGCTGACAGCAGGTAGCCGTGCGCGCAGTGCAGCTCCAGCCAGTCGAAGCCTGCCTCGGCCGCCCGGCGCGTGGCGGCGACGAACTCGTTGCAGATGCGCGCCATGTCGGCCCGGCCCATCGCGTGCGGCATGGCATTGACGCCCCGCTGGTACGGTTGCTCCGAGGCCGAAACCAACGGCCAGTTGCCGATGGCCAGCGGCCGGTCCGCACCCTCGCCGACCCAGGGTTCGTTGGTCGACCCCTTGGGGCCGGCGTGGCCGATCTGCATGCCGATCCTGGCGTCGCTGCTGGCATGCACAAAATCGACGATGCGCTTCCAGGCATCTCGCTGGGCGTCGTTCCACAGGCCCGGGCAGCCGGGGGTGATGCGCGCGTCCGGGCTGGGGCAGGTCATTTCGGCGAACACCAGTCCGGCGCCTCCCATGGCCCGTGCCCCGAGATGCACCAAGTGGTAGTCGCCGGGCATGCCGTCCACCGCTGAGTACTGCGCCATCGGCGAGACGACGACGCGGTTCTTCAGCGTGACCCCGCGCACGGTGTAGGGCGTGAACATCGGTGGCACGGCCTTCGGGCCGGCGCCGGCGCGCGCGGCGATCCAGCTTTCGTAGCCCTCCAGCCAGGCCTTGTCGCGCAGGCGCAGGTTCTCGTGGCTGATGCGCTGGCTGCGGGTCAGCATCGAGTACATGAACTGCTCGGGTTCGAGTTGGTCGCAATAGCGCTCGCCGCAGACCTCGAACCAGGCCATCGCATTCCAGGCTGCGTTCTGCAGTCGGAGCACGTCGATCCGGCGCTCGGCTTGGTAGTTGCTCAACACCTCGCCGATGTCTTCGGGCCTGACTTCGCCGTTCTGCCCGTGATCCCGGAACTGCTTCGCCAGTTCAATGGCGTCCTCCAGTGCCAGCTTGGTGCCCGAGCCGATGGCGAAGTGCGCCGTGTGCACCGCGTCGCCCATCAGCACCACGTGGCTGCGGCCGTTGAACAGCGACCACTGCTCGCAGGTGACGCGCTGGAAGTTCAGCCATGCCGAGCCGCGCAGGTGGCGCGCGTT
>CAYJEC010000222.1:0-5760 GCA_964369025.1 uncultured Ideonella sp.
GTCGGCATGGGGGAACACGCCGGTCAGGCCGATCAGGTAGTCGTCCACGGCGTTCTCGATCGGGGTGGCGGCGTTCTTGCCGATGTTCAGCCCCAGGATGCCGCCAGCGGCGCGAAAGCTGTGGGCGCGCCGCACGTTGGCCAGGAAGGCGTCCAGCCCCTCGTTGTTGAAGCCCAGGCGGTTGATCAGCGCATCCGCCTCGGGCAGGCGGAACATGCGCGGCTTCGGGTTGCCCGGCTGCGCCTTGGGCGTGACCGTACCAACCTCGATGAAGCCGAAGCCCATGGCGCCCAGGCCGTCGATGCAACGCCCGTTCTTGTCCAGCCCGGCGGCCAGGCCCACGCGGTTCGGGAAGCGCAGGCCGGCCACGGTGGCCTGGTTGCCGACGCGGCACTGTGCCCACAGGCACTGGGCCGGGGTGTTCTGCAGCCGGGAGATGCTGCCCAGCGTCAACTCGTGGGCTGCCTCGGGGTCAAGGCCAAAGAGAAAGGGGCGGGTCAGGGCATAGGGGACGAGCGGCATGGGGCGAGATTGTGTCAGGCCAGCGCGGGACCGGCGGCGATAATCCGGCGCATGACCCAAGATGAATTGAAGGTGCTCGTCGGCCAGGCGGCGTTGGCATACGTGGTGCCCGATAGCGTCGTCGGTGTCGGCACCGGCTCCACTGTCAACTGCTTCATCGACGCGCTGGCGACGATGAAGGGCCGCATCCGTGGTGCGGTGTCCAGTTCGGTCAAGAGCACCGAGCGCCTGCAGGCACATGGCATCGAGGTGCTGGACCCCAACCAGATCGAATCGATTCCGGTCTACATCGACGGTGCTGACGAGATCGACCACCATGGCCACATGATCAAGGGCGGCGGCGCCGCGTTGACGCGGGAGAAGATCGTCGCCGACCTGGCGGAGCGCTTCGTCTGCATTGCCGATGCGTCGAAACTGGTCGAGGTTCTCGGCGCCTTCCCGCTGCCGGTGGAGGTGATCCCGATGGCAGCGGCGCAAGTCGCACGGCGCTTCGGCCGCGTCTACGGCGGCGACGCGCGGGTTCGCGATGGCGTGGTCACCGACAACGGCAACCTGATCCTCGATGTGCGCGGGCTGAAGATCATCGATCCGCTGGCGATGGAGGCAGAGGTCAACCAGTGGCCGGGGGTCGTCAGCGTCGGTATCTTCGCCCGGCACCGGGCGCGCTTGTGCCTCCTGGGCACGCCCGAGGGCGTGAAGACTTTGCAGTTCTAGGAGGCTGTCGGGCTTTGGGTCGGGTGTATCGTTGCACCATCCGGTCGGCGCGGCGCAGGCCGGCGACCACTTCCCCCTGACAAAAAGGACGGCCCGTGGCCACACCGAATTATTCGTACGAAAAACGGCAGCGCGAACTGGCCAAGAAGCGCAAGAAGGAAGAGAAGGCCCAGCGCAAGACCCACACGGGCTCGGGCAGCGATGCGCCGGGCACACCGGAATCTCCTGCGGGCAGCGCCGAATCGGTGGGCTCGGCCAACAGCGGCGACGCGCCACCGGCCGGCTAAGCGCCCGAAGTGCGGCGGACGCCTCGCGAGATGAAGCGCGCAGGGTCGACCGCATCGATCAGGCTGGCTGCCAGAGGCATCGGTGCCCCAGTGATCCAGGCGGCCAGGGCCTCGCCCAGCAGCGGCGCCCAGGTCAGGCCCCGCGAGCCCAGGGCACCGAACACATAGAGCCCCTCGATACGCGGCACGTGCTGTGCCTGCTCCAATCGCCGACAGCCCTTCATCGCTGCCTGGCACACCGGCACCGGCCCGAGCACCGGCAGCCTGTCGTCGGTGCTCAGCCGCCAACCAACTCGGCCCTCCAGGCCTTTCCACCACAGGCCATCGGGTGGCTCGGCGTGGCCCGTGAGTGCGTTGACGTGCGCCAGGTTCGAGCGGTGGTCCGCTTCACGAAGCTGCCCATCGGTGTCGTGCAGGTTGGATGTCGCGCCGCACAACAGCCCGCCGCCCAATGTGGCCGGCAAACCGATCAGGTAGCCCCCGCGTGCCAGCGGCCGCACCGGATGAGGCAGTGCTGCGGCCATAGCGTGTGGAACACGCGTGACCTGGCCCCGCGTGGTGCGCCATGGCCAGCCCTGCGTCTCCGTGAAGGGGGCGAGCAATTCGGCCATGCCGTGCGCGTTGGCCAACACCACCACATCGGCCTGCGCCAATGGTGCAGAGGTCGACGCGCCCCAGGCTTGCCAACGACCGTCATCCGTCTGGCGCAGAGCCGTGACGCCTCCGCCTGCTTTCCAGGTGACGCCAGGCTCGTGCAGCCAGGCCCTCACCAATGCAGAAGGCTGCAGCCAGCCGCCCTGAGGGAAGAACCAGGCCGTGCTGAGGACCTGGCAACCAGCCAGTTCGCTCGCGCGCTCCGGCCCCACCGGTTCGGCGTAGTCGGGGGGGACGCCCAGGCGCGCTGCCAGGGTGGCCAACGTGCCTGCACCGGCGTCGTGGCTCCCTCTCAGCAGGCCCGCCAGCGACCCAGGCACCCGGCCGCTTTCCACCAGCGGGCGGTAGACCTGCGCCGCGCGCAGCGCGGCCGCGCGCAGCAGTTGAGCATGGGCGCCATCCTGAGGGTGGACGACGCCATGAAAGAGGCCGGCCAGATTGCCAGAGGCTCCGGCTGCCGGTTCGGCCGCCTGGTCGACTACCGTGACCTCCAGGCCCGCCTGGGCCAGTGCCCGGGCCGCTGACGCGCCCGCCAACCCACCGCCGATCACCAGGGCCTGGCGCGCGTCTGGGCGGGGCCGGCGGCCTGGCGGTACGCCGAGTCGGCGAGCGCCCGGCGCAAGGGGCAGATGAGCCGTGGTGATCTCGCGCTTCTGGGCGAAACCCGGGGCCCTGTCGACGGCGAATCCTGCGGCGCCCAGTGCGTCGCGCACCGCCCGGGCGGCGCTCCAGGTGGAAGCGGTGGCATCGCTCGCGGCAAGGCGCCCGAGGGACCGCAGCACCCAGGGATCCCACATCTCGGCATTGCGCGCCGGTGCGAAACCATCCAGGTAGAAGGCGTCGACCCGTGCCACCAGCTCGGGCAGCCAGCAACTCAGATCGCCAAACGCCAGGTGCAGCCTGACCAGGCCGCCAGCGAAACACAGTGTGTGCAGGCCATGGACGGCGGGAGGCCAGGCGGCCAGCAACTCGGCTGCCTGCTCCGGCGCGGGCGAATCCCGGTGTGCCCGCGCCAGATCCTCTGGCCGCAGCGGGTGGCGCTCGACCGAAATGAAGTCCAGGTGTGAAGCGCGCTCGGGGTCGGCGGCCCATGCGGCCCAGGTGGCCAGGAAGTTGTTGCCCAGGCCGAACCCGGTTTCGAGGATCACGAAGCGGTCTCGACCGCGCCAGCGCTTGGGCAGGCCGTTGCCAGCCAGGAACACCTGCTTCGCCTGCACGAACGCCCCTGCCCGAGGGTGGTAGACGTCGCCATAGGTGGGCGCGAAGGGCGCTTCGCCGTGTCCGCTGTCGTCGAAGCGTACCTCCGCTGGCTGGATGGAGCCTGTCTTCACGCCAAGCCCGGCGCGGCCCTGGGGGCTGCAAGCCATGCAAGCAACGCCTCACGAACCCCGACGAGGTCGCGGTAGGCCAGCACCGCCGGGCTCATGCTCTCCAGCGCAGCGTGCAGCAGCGCGGCGTGGGCCGGATCCGTCACGGCCTCCGTCAGCGGCTGGTTGTCGACCTGGATGGTGAAGATCGCCTGCCGAACCGAGGGCACCGGGATGAAGGTCTGCCGCTCGGTGCGAAACCAGGCCCGAGCAGCAACCGCCTCGGCGCTGGCATCTTGCGGCCAGTGGCGGGCCGGGCTGTGCGCAGGGTGGTGGTGCAGTTCCCGGTGCGGGGTGATCTGCCAGACAAAACGCTGCCAGCGATCGGCCTGGGTGACCAGCCGCATCAGGTGCTCGCCGGCGGCCAACAGCAGCCGGTTGTCGGCCACGGGCGCGTGGACTTCAGCGAAGTGCCGGCCCACCTTGGCCTCCGGCGCCCAATGTGAAGGCAGGACCACGGCCAACCAGGGCAAGGTGGCGTTGCTGCCGTCGACGATGGCGAAGTCCTCCTGGAAGGCCAGGGCCAGCAAGGCTGGTTGACGCCAGTCTGCCGCGATGGCGCGCAGACAGTCGCCAACTTCAGGTGAGCCGACTGTGCCGCAATGGCCCACTTCACCGGTGGCGTCCACGCGCCAGCCCAGCCCGAGCGCACTCCAGCCTCCTGCGTCATCGACGGACCAGGCTGCAGGGTGCTCCCCGGCGGCATGCGACGCCACGGCCTGCAGCGCCGTTGTGGGGTCGAAGCCGGGGCGTTGCATCAGGGCGCTGTGCGGGCGCGAGCCCAGCACATCCAGCTTGGCTGCCAGATGCGGCGAGCCGAGCCGGTTGGGCGTGAGCTGCGCAGCACCTGGCGGCAGGCGCTGCAGGCCGGGCTGCATGCGGAAGGGCGCGTTGACCGCCTGGGCGAAGTCGAAAGCCATGGTTGAATTTAACCGGCATCGGAAAGACCAAGGGCACCCGAAGGTGCCCTTTGGCATCAGGACAGGATCACTCGCCCGATCAGACGCGCTTGCGGTACTCGTGGGTGCGGGTGTCGATTTCGACCTTGTCGCCGTTCTCCACAAAGATGGGCACGCTGATTTCGAACCCGGTGCCCACCAGCTTGGCCGGCTTCAGCACCTTGCCCGACGTGTCGCCCTTGACTGCGGGATCGGTCTGGATCTCGCGCACGACAGTGGTGGGCAGTTCAACCGAGATGGCCTTGCCGTCGTAGAACACCACTTCGACGGTCATGCCGTCTTCGAGGTAGTTGATGGCATCGCCCATGTTCTCGGCTTCGACCTCGAACTGGTTGTACTCGGCGTCCATGAAGGCGTACATCGGGTCGGCGAAGTAGGAGTAGGTGCACTCCTTCTTGTCGAGGATGATCTGGTCCATCTTGTCGTCGGCCTTGAAGACCAGCTCGGCGCCGGCGCCGTTGAGCAGGTTCTTCATCTTGATGCGGACGGTGGCGGCACCGCGGCCGCCGCGGCTGTATTCGGTCTTGAGCACGACCATCGGGTCCTTGCCCTGCATGATGACGTTGCCGGCGCGGAGTTCCTGAGCGAGTTTCATGGTGAGATTCCGAGGATCGAGATTCGGGAGGCTTTCGGGCGCTGCAGCAGCGCAGCCCGTGGCGGCCAATGTCGCCGCAAAGCCTTGAATTTTAACGCCTTTCGAGGACGAAGGCGAGAAGCTGACTGGTCAGATCAGTCTGACAGCGCAGGTGGCGACGCCACCGCCCGGCCTGCGCCAACCAATCCGGCCACGGCGGAAACGCGCTGGGCAGGCCTGCCGAGAGGCTGTTCCAGCCATGCATCCAGGCATGCAGCGAGACCGAAAGATCGCACGGGCTGCCGGCCAGGAAACGCGCCAGGAAGGCGTCCAGCTTGTCGGCATGCACGCCATCGTGCTGCGGGTAGATGTGCCAGAGGAAAGGGCGGCCAGCCCATTGCGCGCGGACGAATGAATCCTCGCCGCGCACCAGATTCAGATCGCAGGACCACAGGAGCCGGTCGTAGTCGATCTGGCTCAGCCAGCGCAATGGTTGGGCCCGCACCCCGGGCGGGCAGGTGATGCCGGCGAGGCCGGCGGTGGCCGGCCCGGGCGCCGTGACCACCAGCGTGGGGGTGCCGGCCAGCCTGTCGAGCAGCGCGGGCACGTCGGCACCGGCATAGCAGAACAGGCTCACCAGGCGTTCGCCAGGATTCCGTGCGATGCCTTGCGCCCCATACCAG
>CAYJEC010000223.1:0-5759 GCA_964369025.1 uncultured Ideonella sp.
GACCACCGGGTTGTAGGGCCGCCCCGTGTTGGGCACCAGTGGTGGCATGGTGTCTGGCTTGGTCTGGATGACCGGCTCCGGCAGGGCCGCCATGGCCACCTTGCTGACGGAGGCTGCGGCTGCGGCAGCCGTGATGGCGCCGGCGCCGCCCAGCATCTTGCGACGGGAAAGCATGTGAGAGTCCTTCATGTCAATGTCCTGGAGCAGCGGCTTCGGTCCCCATCGCTGGACCAGAGGCAGCCACAAGATTGGGTTTGCCGATCAGGGCCATGTCGAGATCGGCTTGCGCGATCCAGAAGTCGCGAAGCGCCTCGATCGATGCGCTGACGGTCGCGATCTGGGTGCGGGCATCGGCGAGCAGTTCGAACACACCGATCAGCATGCCGTTGTAGCGGAGCACGTTCTCTTCGGCGATACGCTGGCTCAGCGGCACGACTTCGTCGCGGTGATGGCGCGCGATGTCGTAGGCCGAGCGGTAGCCGGTGTAGGCCTCCCTCACCTCGGAGCGCGCGTTGATGGCGGTCTCGGCAGCGCGGTGCAGCGTCTGCATGTAGATGCCTTCGGCGCGCGCGACCCGGGCGCCGCCCCAGTCGAACAGCGGCAACTCGAAGCCGATTTCCCAACCGCGCTGCGTGGGCGCCTCGTTGGAGCTGTTGCGCAACAGGCCAAGCTCCAGAACATTGACGAAGCGCGTCGTACGCGTCAGGCCCAGGTTCCGCGCGGTCTGTTCGACCGCAAGCTTGGCGCCCTGCACATCCAGGCGCTGCGCCAGCGCAGTCTTCTCAATGTCGGGCAATTCCATCGGTGCATTCGGCAGATCGGGGAGACGCTCGGGCAGCGCAAACTCGGTCTGGGCCCCCCATACACCGAGCAGACGGGTCAGGCGTTCACGCGCCGAGCGCTGCGCCTGTTGTGCCTGAGCCAGCTTGAGCGTGGCATCGGCATAGAAGCCCTGCTCGCGCGCCCGCTGCAGTTTGTTGAAGTTGCCGACCTGCTCCATGCGACGCGCCAGCTCGGCACTCGCATCGGCCGTCTGCTTCACCTGCCGCATGTACCGAACGGTCTCTTCCGAGGCAAGAGCGCTGAAGTAGGCCTTGCGCGTCTCGGCCGCTAGGCTCAATACGCTCATTGCCACACGCCCTTGAGTTTCCTGGAAGCGGCGCGCCTCCATGCGCTGAACCATCGGCATGGCCAGCAGGCGCGCGAGATTGAAGTGGAGCCCGCGCTCGATCTCGCGCTCGTCCCCCCGGCTGTTGCGCCCGAAACTGAAGCCAGGATTGGGCACTCTGCCGGCCTGCACAACCTCGGCCTCGGTAATGCCCAGTTCCTGAAAACTCGCCTGCAGGCCGCGGTTGTTGAGCAAGGCGACCTGGACCGCGTCGTCCACCGTGAGCGGCTTGGCCAGAAGTTCAGAGACGCGCTGCGCAATGGTGTCGAGGTCGGCATCGTTTCGGGCCCAGCGCAGGTCCTTGCCGAGTCGCTCCTTCGCTGTTTGCTCGACGGTGCCGAACCCACCGTCGGGGCTGAAGCTGGCACAACCGCCCAGCGCAGCGGCGGCCACCAACAGCACGGCCAGACGCAATTGCCGGCGCCCATGCGGCGCCGGGCCCGGGATAGGTGTGACAAGAGGCATTGAGGTTGTACTCATGGTTGCTTGTGACCACCGTGTCCGGCAGGCATGGGCTTGTGCGTCGTGTCGGTGGGCATGCCGGGCGGCTTCGCCGCGGGCAGCGAAGGCACGGGTGCCGGCGCATCGGGCAGTTGTGCTTCGCGCGCATAGACACGCCAGCCACCGATGCGCGCGACTGCGTCATTGGCGTCCCGCCACGACACGGTCTTCTCGTCGCCAAGGCGACGGTGTGACGCCACAACGGACTCGTAGCGCAACACGGGCACCGTGGCCTTGGGATCAAGAGGATCCGGGCGGCCAGTACCGGAACTGGACTGGGCCAGCGCCTGAGCGGTCAGAAGGAACGAGCACAGCAGGCTCGGAAGTGCGCGCGGCATGCGCCGGCGCGACAAGGTAGGGACCATGAGAACCTCGTGTGTGAGTCTGGATGCATCGACGCTGTAGTACGGCGTCGACGGGACCGGGCATGGCGAGCGCGCACGACGACCTGCGCGGCGCGCTACGCCAGCTACACGAGGAGGTTTCGGGGGGGGCGGTCAGGCCCGTCGGCCGCGAACGGGTCGAAGGTGGCCACGACAAAAGAAAACGACGCCGATGTGGCATCGGCGGCCAGTAGGACCGGCAATGCACTCATCAAGGCGCCCGCCGAACAGCACGCGCCGCAGACATTGCATTTGTGCTGGTCGGAAGAATTCACCTTGCCCTTTGCAGGACCTCCGTGCTCTTCAAGAGCCGGTGTGCTGGCCTGGACGACCGCATGCTCGTGCGCCGAGGCGGCTCCATAATCACCATGAGAGTGGGGGGGGGTGGCTACCCGGTCCACCGTGGCGGCGGCCCAGCCCCGATGGTGCGCCGGACCGCAAAACGCCATGGTGGCCGCTGCGACACCCTGTGCAGGGATCGCGAGCATCAGCAACCAGATCAACAGCGTTCGGATCAACAAACCCATATTCCCACTTTAGCGCGCCACCTTACCCAAGCCAGGACAAGGCTTTCCCGGACCGCAAGCAGCAGTTCAGGCCTGCACTATAGGGTCTTGCAGCCGACCGCCAGCCGCCAACCAGATGACAAAGCTGTCATCTTCCGGCTCGGCCACGATGTTCCCCGCTTCATGGTCGCCCGGACAGGCTGAGGCCGATCACCGTTCGGCCGTCTGCTGACACGGCCAACGGGCGGCCCCCGTGCATGCGTGCGATCGCCGAGACAATGGCCAGACCGAGCCCGTGGTGTGCTGCACCATCGCCTCTGGCACTGTCGCCGCGGAAGAAGCGATCAAAGAGTCGGGGCAGGTCTGCAGGTGGAATGGTCTGCCCCTCGTTCGCGACGAGAAGCCGGATCCGTCCCTCCGACTCTCCGACGATCTCCAGGTGCACGACGGAGCCGCGTGTCGCGTACCGCGTTGCGTTTCCTACGAGATTGGACAAGGCACGACGCAGCAGCCCGGGATCCACGCTGGCAGCAGCGTCGCCGACGATCTCAACGCTCACGCCGGCGTCTTCGAGCGCCGCTTCGTGGTACTCCACGACCGAGGCAGCCAGCTTGGCCAGGTTTTGAACAGACTCACGCCGCGCCTGAGCACCGCGATCCGCCTGAGACAAGAACAGCATGTCCTGCACGATGCCCGACAGGCGCCGCAGGTCTTCCAGGTTCGACCCCAGGACATCACGGAGTTCATCGGCGCCGCGGTTCTTGCGCAACGACAGCTCCGTGGAACTGATCAATGTGGTCAGCGGCGTACACAACTCATGCGCCACGTCGGCGTTGAACGACTCCAGTTGCTCATACGCGCGGCTCAGCCGTTGAAGCAGAGCGTTGAACTGCTCGACCAGTGGCTTGAGTTCCTCCGGCTGCCCTGATCCATCCAACTGTCGCTGCAGAGTATCCGCCGCCAGTTGCCTCGTCTGTGCTACCAGGTCACGAACCGGCAACAGTCCGCGGCGCACCAGGACGAATCCACCGAGCGAAACCAGGAAGGCACCCGAGGCCGCCGAAGCCGTCAGCGTGAATGCCAAACGCCGAAGCAGCCGACCGTCATCGCTCGTATCGAGGGACAGGGTCGCGGTGATGGTGTTTCCACCAGCCCATGCAAACGGCAACTCAGTGGAGGAGGTCCGCCCAGGTGCCACCTGCCCGGAGAGCACGGACTGGTACAGCGCCTGACCTCCTGGGATACCCAGGGTCAGGGCCAGATCGCGGTGCCCCACCAGGAAGTCGTCCAGCCGATGACGAAGTTCGGAGAGGTCACGCGCCACCGAGGCTTCGCCGAGGACATGTCGAATGAGTTCCTGCTTCTGCAACAGGGACTCCGACTGCCGAGTCGCCAGACTCATCGCCGCCACGACGTACACAACCACGCAGACGGCACCCAAACCAACGAAAGTCTGCACGGCCAGCCACCAAGACAGGCGGCGCCCCAGCGATCCGACGGTCCGCTGACTCATGCATCCCGCTCCTCAAGAACGTAGCCCATGCCGCGGACGGTGTGCAGCAAGGCGCGCCCAAAGGGGGCATCGAGTTTGTTGCGCAGCCGGCGGATTGCCACCTCCACGACATTGGTCTCGCTGTCGTAGTTCATGTCCCAGACCTGCGCCGCCAGTTCGGTGCGCGACAGCACCTCACCCTGGCGACGCATCATCAGAGCAAGGAGGCTGAACTCCTTGGCTGTCAAGTCCAGTCTTTGGCCGGCGCGGTACGCTTTGCGCTTCAACAGGTCCAGTTCCAGTTCCGCCAGGCGCAGCACTGTCGCCTCGCCTGACACTTGCGCCGGCATTGCGCGCCTCAGCAGCACCTGAATTCGAGCGGTCAGCTCGGTGAACGCAAACGGTTTGGTCAGGTAGTCGTCGGCGCCGCCCAGCAAACCGCGAACGCGGTCATCGACCTGAACGCGCGCGGTGAGCATCAATACCGGCGTCTGCTTGGACTTGCGCAAGGCGGCCAGCAAGGTCAGGCCGTCGATTCCCGGAAGCATGCCGTCAAGAACGATCAGGTCGTAGTCGCCTTCCAAGGCGAGGTGAAGTCCGTCAATGCCGTCATGGGCGACGTCCGCAACGTAGCCCGATTCCCTGAGGCCCTTCTTGAGGTACTCGGCGAGCTTGAGCTCGTCCTCGATCACCAGCAGTTTCATGTCCGGATTCTCTGCGCCAGTTCGCCGAATCTGAATGACCAATTTGTCATCTGCAGGTGGGCCTCTCGTCGGTGCATCTTTTCTATGGTTGCGTTGTGCCCTTCGGCACCAGAGCGGCACAAATGGAAGTGCCAACGCCCACCATAAAGGATCGATGTCATGACTACCAATCGACTTGTCACCCTGGCTGCCGCCGCCTTCGTGCTCGCCACGCCTGGACTCGCCTCTGCGACCTCGCTTTGGCACTACGGGAACGGGGATGCGGAAGAAAGCTACCACCCGGAGCACCTCATCAGCAAGAAGACCCGCGCCGAGGTGCTCCAGGAACTTGAAGCGGCACGCAAAGACGGCACCCTCTGGTACTTGCAGCACGGCCTGCCGGTACCGATCAAGGCCGTCGGCCCGGGACGCACGCGTGCAGAGGTTCAGCGCGAAGTGCTGAACATGACCGCGGCGGAGCGGCGGCCATGGGAGATGACAGGGCGCCCGTGAGTCCGTTTCGACAACACCACCCCCAAGGATTGCTACCATGAATGCCCGAAAGAACATTGTTGCTGCGGCGGCAATTGCATTTGCGTTGACCTCCCCCATCGTCGCCTCTGCCACCTCACTTTGGCACGACGCGCCCGGCGAGGCAGGTGCTACTTTCCATCCCGACCACTTCAAGAGCACGAAGACGCGTGCCGATGTACTGCAGGAACTCGAGACCGCCCGCAAGGACGGCTCCTTGTGGTACCTGCAGCGCGGTTTGCCCATCCCCGAAAAGTCAACCGGCCCTGGCAGGAGCCGCGCCGACGTGCAACGCGAGGTGCTCAACATGACGGCTGACGAGCGGCGTCAGTGGCAGATGCTCGGCGGCCGTTGAGCGAAGTGGAGCGTCGGCCCCAAGGCCTCGCTCCGACGAGGCCATGCGAATTCAAAGGCTGATTGAAGTGGACTCGCCGCGCTGCCACCCAAGTGCATGCCCTCGCTACTTGGATTGCCGGTGCCGTGGCAGCAGGGGGT
>CAYJEC010000224.1:0-5750 GCA_964369025.1 uncultured Ideonella sp.
GTCGAGATCCTCACCGAGGGCATCCACTCGGGCGACGCCAGCGGCCTGGTGCCGTCGAGCTTCCGCATCCTGAGGCAGGTGCTGGACCGGCTGGAAGACTCGAAGACCGGCCGCCTGCTGCCCCAGGCCTTCCACTGCGAGATCCCGGCAGAGCGGGTGGCGCAGGCCGAAGCCACGGCCGCGATCCTGGGCGACGAAGTCTGGAAACGTTACCCCTGGTCCTGCGGCGCGGATGGCGGCCTCACGCTGCCCACCACCACCAACCCGGTCGAGGCGCTGCTGAACCGCACCTGGCGGCCGACGCTGTCGGTCACCGGCGTCGACGGCCTGCCGCCGCTGGGCAATGCAGGCAACGTGCTGCGCCCTTACACCGCCTTCAAGCTCAGCCTTCGCCTGCCGCCACTGGTGCCCGGCCACGAGGCCGCCGAGCAGCTGAAAGCCTTGCTGGAAGACAACGCGCCCTACAACGCCAAGGTCACCTTCCACCCGGACGGGCGTGCCAACGACTGGGGTGCCACCGGCTGGAACGCGCCCACCACCGCCAGTTGGCTGGAGCAATCGCTCGACGCCGCCTCGCGCACGCACTTCGGCGCGCCACTGGGCTACATTGGCCAGGGCGGCACGATCCCGCTGATGAACCTGCTGCAGCAGGGCTTCCCGCAGGCCCAGATGATGGTCTGCGGCGTGCTCGGCCCGAAGAGCAATGCCCACGGGCCGAACGAGTTCCTGCACATCGCCTACGGGCAGCGGCTCACGGCGGCGGTGGCCGAGGTGATTGCGGCGCACCCTTGATGTTCTGCGAGGTCAGTGGCGGAAGCGCCCCTCGCGGGTGACGATGGCGGTGTCGACAAACGTCGAGCCCACGTGCTCGGCGGCGGTGTAACGCAGCTTGAAGCCGGCGACGTCGAACGACGCGTCGGCCAACCCGCGCAGGAACGACGCGCGGCTCAGGGCGGGGCCGGCGCGGCGCAGTGACTCCGCCAGAGCCCGCAGCGTGGCGTAGCCCTCCAGAGACCCGTAGGAGTACTCCTGGTCGTTGAAGGCAGCGCGGAAGGCGTCCTGGTAGTCACGCGTCAGCGCCGTCTTGCGCTCCCAGGGGCTGGGCAAGACCTGGGTGAAGACCATGCCCTGGGCAAGTTCGCCCAGGTGCTTCGCCAGCTGCGCCGAGCCAGAGTTGACGCCGTAAAGAGCCAGGCGCAGGCGCGCATCGCGAATCTTGCGGATCAGGCGCTCGTAGACACCGGCAGAGCCGTGGTTGAAAAGCAGCTCGATGTTGGCGTCGTGCATCTGCTTGACGAAACTGTCGAGCTGGGCATCGCTGACGTCGCTGCCGATGACCAGCGGCATCACCTCGCCAAGGCCGAGTGCACGTGCTGCGATCTGGGCGTTCCCCAGGTGCAACCGGCCCACCTCGGAATCGGATTGAAGAAACGCCGCGCGACGCATGCCCAGGCCCTTGGCGTGGGCCAGGATGGCGCTGAACTCCTCGCGGTGCTCGGCGCGCACCGGGAACACCAGGGGCTGTTGCGGGCGGCGCAAGGTGGGTGAGCCCGCCATCGGGCCAAAGAAGGGAACGCCGGACTCGACCGCAACTTTCATGACCGCTGTCGACGGCCCGCCTTCGATCGAGCCGAAGAGCAGGAACACGCCATCTGCGACCAGCTTGCGGGCGTTGGCCTCGGCGGTCGGCGCCTTGGCCCCGTCGTCCATCACCTGGAGCGCGAGTTGGCGGCCGTGGATTCCCCCAGCGGCATTGACCTGCCTCAGCGCGGCCTCGACGCCCTGGCGCACGGCCACGCCATAGTCGTTCTTGCCGGCGTCGAGCGTGAGGGTCTGGCCGATCAGGATCTGCCGGCCGGTGACTCCCGGATTGGCCGGGGTTTGTGCAGCAGCGGGTGCCACGCACCAGGCTGCGAACGCTCCCGCAAGGCAAGCACGGCGGGTGGGCCCGCAGATCGTTCGGCGTGTCATCGGGTCTCCCGGCCCGCCCTTGGGCCAACCGGGAGATTAGATCCGATAGGTTCCACGGGGCTGACCCCCCGCTCGATCACCGTGAAGGAAGGCCGGGTTCCGCGTTCAGCGCTGGGCCACCGCGGTCGGCGCCGGGGTGCGAACGGCCGGGGCGACACGCAGGTAAGTCTCGGTGTCGAACGGGTTCAATTCGCCGCTGGCCCGCGCGGCCAGCAACTCGGTGCGGACCTGATCGCGGGTCAGGCCTTCGGCCGACACCGCCGCGGTGCGCACCGGCTGCTTCGACAGCAGTGCCATCAGCACCGGGGCCGAGTTGGTGTTCTGTGCGAAGTAGTGGCTCTCCGGGTTGAAGCTGTCGATACCCTGGGCGTCGCGCTGGGCGATGTAGCCGGCTTGCACGGCGTCTCGGGTCAGGCCATGGGCCGACACGGCGGCAGGCATGCGCTGGTAGGTCTCGGTGTCGAACACATTGCGCTCGGCGGTCTGGGCCAGGGCGGCGCCAGCGGCGAGCATGAGGGCGATGGCGGCGGCAGCGAAAGTAGTTTGTTTGAACATGGTGCGGTCCTTGAGTGAAACAGTTGATATCCAACGGGCACGGCGGTGAGCACTTGCTTTCGTACTCCGTCTTGTCCTGCCTCGGTGAGTCTCTATACGGTTGCGGCTCATCGATGGATGCAACTGTAATGATTGCTGCCTAGCGAATAAACAGCGCGAACGTCGATGGACTGTTCCCGAAACCGGAATAGTCCAGGGCCTTGAAATTTGCCGGAGGATTCAGGCGATGGAGTGGCCGCAGGCCAGCGCCAGCGCCGGGGCCGGGTGCGGCCGGGCGCGCACGGCATCAGGTGCCAGGGCCGCTCCAGTACGCGGGGTCACCGTAGGTGTGCTTCAGGAAATCGAGCCACAGGCGCACCCGCAGGGGCAGGTGGCGAGCGCTGGGGAAAACGGCAAAGATGCCGTTGGGAGGGGCCGCGAAGGCGTCCAGCACACTGACCAGGCGGCCCGCCTCGATGTCGCCCTGGACTTCCCAGGTGCTGCGCCACGCCAGCCCGAGGCCTTGCAGGCACCAGCCGTGCAGCACCTGGCCGTCGCTGCAATCGAGCCTGCCGCCGGGGCGCAGGTGGGTCACGGTGCCGTCGACCAAGAACGCCCAGCCACGGCTCTGGCTGGCTTCGGAGCTGAGGGTCAGGCACTGGTGGCGGGACAGATCCGACGGATGGGCCGGCACGCCGGCGCGCTTCAGGTAGGCCGGCGAGGCCACGCATTGGCGCCGGTTGTCGGCCAGGCGCACGCTGACCAAGCTGGAATCCGGCAGGTCACCGACCCGCACTGCGCAGTCGTAGCCCTCGTTGATCAGGTCGACCACCCGGTCGGACAGGTTCAGGGAAAGGCTGACATCCGCATGGCGCGCCAGGAAAGCCGGCACCAACGGCGCCAAGTGGCGCCGGCCGAACCCCGCCGGCGCGGTGACGCGCAAGTGCCCGCTGGCCTTGACACCGCCTGCCGAAACGCTGGATTCGGCGTTGTTGACCTCGATCAGGAGGCGTTGGCAGTCCTCCAGGAAGGCGCTGCCCTCGTGGGTGAGGCTGATGCGGCGGGTGGTGCGCAGCAGCAGCTTGACGCCCAGCCGGGCCTCCAAGGCATCCATGCGCCGCCCGATGATGGCAGGCGCAACGCCTTCCGCCAACGCCGCCGCCGTCAGGCTGCCACGAGCGGCCACAGCCACGAAAGTCTCCATCTGCTTCAGGCGATCCATGGCGGGAGCTGAGGGGATCTGTGTCCGAAAGTCACAAATCCATCGCGTTGGGTGCTGGTAATGTGGGCGTGAGTATCGAATAAATTCCCAGCATGGAAAAGCACCGGGCCGCTTCCGGCCCCCTGTGATCGACCGCCTTCTCTCTGACCACGAGGTTCAAAACCCCATGACCGATCGCACCACCGTCCACGGCCTGCAGGTGGCCACCGAACTGCACCGCTTCATCGAGCAGCAGGTCCTGCCGGGCACCGGCATCGAGCCCGCGGCCTTCTGGGCCGGCTTCGACCGGATCGTCGCCGATCTGGCACCCAAGAACGCAGCGCTGCTGGCAGAGCGCGACCGCCTGCAGGCCGAGTTGGACACTTGGCACCGCGCCCACCCGGGCCCGATCAGGAAGGCCAAGGCCTACCGCAAGTTCCTGGAAAAGATCGGTTACCTGGTGGCCGACCCGGGCAAGGTGAAGGCCAAGACGAGAAACGTCGACGCCGAGCTCGCCGCGCAGGCCGGCCCTCAGCTGGTGGTGCCGATCACCAATGCCCGTTATGCGCTGAACGCCGCCAATGCCCGCTGGGGCTCGCTGTACGACGCCCTTTACGGCACCGACGCGTTGCCGGAGACGGACAGCGCCACCCGTCTGATCGATGGTCGGCCGGGCTACAACCCGGTGCGCGGCGCCAAGGTGATCGAGTACGCCCGCCACGTGCTGGACCGCACCGCGCCGCTGAAAAAGGGCTCGCACATCGACTCCACGGGCTACCGGGTTGAAGCGGGCGAACTGCTCGTCACCCTGAAGAACGGCAAGACCACCGGGCTGGCCAAGGGCAAGCAATTCGTGGGCTACCAGGGCGACGCGGCGAACCCGTCGTCGGTGCTGTTGCAGCACCACGGCCTGCACCTGGACATCCGCATCGACCGCGGCACCGCCATCGGTGCCGGCGACCCGGCCGGCGTGAGCGACCTGGTGATCGAGTCGGCGCTGTCCACCATCCTCGACCTGGAAGACTCCGTGGCCGTGGTCGACGCGGCTGACAAGGTCCAGGCGTATGGCAACTGGCTGGGCATCCTGAAGGGCACGCTGACCGAGGAGGTGAGCAAGGGTGGCAGCACATTCACCCGCGGCCTGAACGCCGACCGCGTCTACATCGGCCCGAAGGGTGCCGCCGTCACGCTCCACGGCCGCTCGCTGCTGTTCGTGCGCAACGTCGGCCACCTGATGACCAACCCGGCCGTGTTGTGGGGTGCGGACGCGAAGGAGATCCCCGAGGGCATCCTCGACGCGGTGGTCACCACCACCATCGCGCTGCATGACCTGAAGGGCCTGGGCGCCAACGGCATCCGCAACTCACGCACCGGCAGCGCCTACATCGTCAAGCCCAAGATGCACGGCCCGGCCGAGGTGGCGTTTGCCGACGAACTGTTTGGCCGCGTCGAACAGCTGCTGGGCCTGCCCAGGCACACGGTGAAGCTCGGCATCATGGACGAGGAGCGCCGCACCTCGGTGAACCTGAAGGCCTGCATCGCGGCCGCAACGTCGCGCGTGGCCTTCATCAACACCGGCTTCCTGGACCGCACCGGCGACGAGATGCACACCGCCATGCAGGCCGGGCCGATGATGCGCAAGGGCGACATGAAATCCAGCGCCTGGATCCAGGCCTACGAGCGCAACAACGTGCTGGTGGGCCTGGGCTGCGGCCTGCGCGGCAAGGCGCAGATCGGCAAAGGCATGTGGGCCATGCCGGACCTGATGGCCGCCATGCTGCAGCAGAAGATCGGCCACCCCAAGGCCGGCGCCAACACCGCCTGGGTGCCCAGCCCCACTGGCGCCACGCTGCACAGCCTGCACTACCACCAGGTGCTGGTGTCCGACGTGCAGAAGGAGCTGGAAAAGATCGATGCCAACAAAGAGCGCGACGTGCTGCTCACCGGCCTGCTCACCATCCCCGTGACGGCCACGCCCAACTGGACCGCGGCCGAGAAGCAGCAAGAGCTGGACAACAACGCGCAGGGCATCCTGGGCTATGTG
>CAYJEC010000225.1:0-5725 GCA_964369025.1 uncultured Ideonella sp.
GGGGTAGCCCGAGTGGCGGTAGTAGATCTTGTCGGTGGCTTTGGCGCCTGTGACACGGATCTTTTCCGCATTGACGATGACGATGAAGTCACCCGTATCGACGTGAGGCGTGTAGATGGCCTTGTGCTTGCCGCGCAAACGGAGTGCCACTTCGCTGGCAACACGTCCGAGCACCTTGTCGGTGGCGTCAATCACAAGCCACTCGTGCTTCACTTCGGCCGGCTTGGCGCTGAAGGTCTTCATGAGGGTCTTTGATAAGAATGAAACGGCTGTTCGACCGGATCGCCCGCTGCCTTCGGAACCGCTCGGATGGGGCGGCCTCTCAGGCTGGCCGGGCACCTTGAACCGGCACGAACCTCCATGCGGGCATGGAGTACCTGCCGGGCAAAGCCCGTTCTCCCCGCCGTTGAAACGGGAAAGCCCGCGAGTATAGCCCAGGTGCGGGCCCAAGCAAACGGGCGGTCCCACCACAGTTCAGGGCGATTGGGGCCGGCTCTCCACCGCCGTCCGCTAGACTAGGGTTATCACCTAGATCAAGGAGGCCATCAAACATGGGCCATCCCGACGATCGCCCGACGCCCACCGAACTGGTCCAGTTCCCGGGCGCCGAGGCCGCCACCCTGGCGGGGAAACCCCCGCCCGCCTTTCGATGGATCCCCATCCGCTCGCTCGCGCAGCGCCACCGGCCCCGTGTGCTGGCGCATCTGCTGTCACTTGCGCAGGAAGACCGCTACCTGCGTTTCGGCTATGTCGCCAACGACGCGCAGATCGGCCGCTATGTGGACAATCTCGACTTCGATCGCGACGAGGTGTTCGGCATCTTCAACCGCCGCCTCGAACTTATCGCCATGGCCCACCTGGCCTATCTGCCGGATTCGGCCCAGTTGAAGCATGCCGCAGAGTTCGGTGTGTCGGTGTCGCCCAAGTCCCGCGGCCGGGGCTACGGCAGCCGGCTTTTCGAGCATGCCGTGCTGCATGCACGCAACCGGCACGTGGACACAATGATCATTCACGCCCTGAGCGAAAACGCGGCCATGCTGCGTATCGCCCGGCAGGCCGGGGCCAACGTGGTGCGCGAAGGTTCGGAATCCGAGGCCCGGTTGCGCCTGCCCCAGGAAACGCTGGGCTCGCATCTGGAGGCCCTGGTCGAGGAGCAGGCTGCCGAACTGGACTACCAGTTGAAGAGCAACGCCCAGCGGGTGGACATGCTCAAGGGCCTGTTCGGCGAAATCAAGGCCGGCATCCGCAAGGTGCGGCAATCCACCATCGAGTGAACCGGGCGGGTCAATAGGCCGTCAGATTCATCATGCCGACGCGGAAGGCGGTCGTTCCGTTGACGCCCGTCAGCCGAACGGCGCGCACGCCGTGCACCACGGGCTGCTGCGCATTCTGGCCATTGAAGATCACGTAGATCCCCATCGGCGAACCGACCCACGACGACCATTGCGCGGCGGTTGACCAGGCGCCGCCGGCATCCTGCACGTCAAGCCGCAATGCGCCGATGAAGTTGACGCCGTTGTAGGCGGATGACCCGACCAGGCTGACGCTCATGATGCCGAGATCAAGCAATCCGCCGTTCGGGTTGCGTATCTCCAGCGCTTTCTCGCGCACCTCGAAGCCCAGCGGCGACGGCGCCGACCAGGGGTAGGCCGGCTTGAACTTCAGCAGGAACAGGCCATCCGAGGTTGTCTGGCTGCACACCTTGACCAGGCTGCAATCCAACGGGCCGGCATCGGTGAAGGTTTCCTGCACCGCAGCGGCGTTGAGCGACATGGCGGCCAACGCGGCCGCGATCCATCCCGTCTTCATGTGATCTCCTTTTCGCCCGGCAATCGGGCACAGCCGCCAGTCTGGCCAGTGCAGATTGGGGCCGCCTTAAGGCTGCGCATACCATGCCCCGATGAACACGCCCACCCGAGCCCCCTATGCAGACCTGGACCCAGCCACCGTGCTGGACGCACTGCAGGATGCGGGCTTGCCGAGCGACGGCCGCTTGCTGCAACTGAACTCCTACGAGAACCGCGTCTACCAGGTGCCGCTGGACGACGGCCGGGTGGTGGTCGCCAAGTTCTACCGGCCTGGGCGATGGAGCGATGAACAAATCCTTGAAGAGCATGCCTTTGCAGCCGAGTTGGCCAACGCCGAACTTCCCGTGGCCGCACCGCTGGATTTGCAGCCCGACGCGGCACGCGGCACGGTGCGGGTGGACCGGCAGGCCCCGACGCTGGCCTTCTTCGCCACTCCCACGGGCGCGGAGTTCCGCTTCGCCGTCAGCGAACGCTGGGCCGGGCGGGCGCCTGAACTGGAGCGCCCCGACACGCTGGCCTGGATCGGCCGGCTGCTGGCACGAATGCACCGGGTGGGCGCCCGCTCGACGTTCCAGCACCGCAGGACCTTGAACGCCACCACCTACGGCCATGCTCCCCGGCAACGCTTGCTGGATGGCGGCTTCGTCCATCCCGAGGTCGAAGGCGCCTGGGTCGCCGCCAGCGCCACCGCACTGGCCGAGGTGGACGCCGCATTCGAACGCCACGGCAGCTTGCACACGATTCGCCTGCATGGCGACTGCCACTCAGGCAACGTGCTGTGGCGCGACGAAGGGGCCGGCGCCGGCCCGCACTTCGTGGACCTGGACGACGCCTGCACCGGCCCGGCGATTCAGGACCTGTGGATGCTGCTGCCCGGCGAGCGCCAGGCGGTGGAGGCGGCGCTGCACCACCTGCTCGACGGCTACCGCGACTTCATGGAGTTCGACGACCGCGAGTTGCTGTTGATCGAGCCGCTGCGCACCTTGCGAATGATCCACCACAGTGCCTGGCTGGCCGAGCGCTGGAGCGACCCCGCGTTCCCGATCGCCTTCCCCTGGTTCGAGAGCCCGTCCTACTGGCAGCAGCAGGCGATCGAGCTGAGCGAGCAGGTCGAGCGCATGCGAGGCGCCTGGTAAAGCCCCGCCGCGACTGCCGGTTTCATGCCAGCATGCCGAGCAGAGTCAGGGGAGTGACATGAAGACATCCGCGTCAGTCAGGAGCGCCATCGCCGCGGCCGGCGCCGGTGCACTGGTTCTGCTGGCCGCCTGTGGCGGTGGCAGTTCGGCACCCGATACCGGGTTGCTGTCGACCACCCCCGTCGGGGGCAGCCAGGCGGCCGATCCGAGCACGGTGGTCGCCGCTCGATTTGCGGAAGACCTTCGCGACGACACGGTCAGCAGCGAAACCGTTCAGGTGGATCAGGGTGGCAAACTCGTTTCCGGGAGCGTCAGCTACGACAGTGCCCAGCATGAGATCCGTTTCGCGCCGGCCACGCCGCTGGAGATGTTGACCAGCTACCAAGCGAGTCTGAGCCCCTCGATCCTGACGACCGATGGCCAGCCTATTGAACCGGTGACATGGCACTTCCGAACCCGCGACGGGCAATGGCAAGACGAAGACCGCCTGCCCGCGGTCGCCGATCAATCCGGATCGCGTGAATTCGGGGGGCACACCTACGCACCGGATGGCAGCCTGTGGGCCATCTGGGCGGAACATGACGGTGCCGTAAGCGTGAGGGCGGCGCTGCGGACCGCTGCCGGCTGGAGCGAGCCGTCTGAGCTCGCCAGGGTCTACATCGAGAACTTTGATCTGGTCGCCTCCACCGATCTGATGCCGACCTTGGCCACGAATTCACGAGGCGCGGCAGTTGCAGCCTGGGTCTACCCCAAGCGCGACGAGTTCGATTCGCCGCGCTTCGACGAACTCTGGTCGGCGCGCTGGGATGGCACAGCGTGGTCGGCCCCCGAGCGCATCGGGAGCACCACTGGCCGCGCGTATGGCGCGAAGGTGTCGCTTGACGATGCTGGCAACGCGCTGGTCATTTGGCGGCAATACTACGACGAGGGGCCGGACAGAACTCCCCTTCTTTCGCAGCGCCATGTGGCCGGAGTGGGCTGGGAGGCACCCCAGGAACTGCCCGGGTCACAGGCGTCGGCGTACCACTGGCGGCTTGACGCGCAACCCGATGGCCACGCCCTGGTCACGTGGAGCGACCAGGAAGTAGGCAGAATTTCCACTGCGCGCTTCAGCCCATCGGCAGGATGGACCGACACCTCGCCCCTCGACATCCCCTCCGTCGCCAGCAACATCGTGGCGCGGCAACGCCCTGATGGTTCCGCCGCAATAGCCTGGACGCAGAACGAATCGTTTGGCATAGCGTCCCTGTGGTTTGCGATCCAGCAAAGCGATGGCAACTGGCAGACACCCGCGCAACTGGATGCCGACATGGAAAGGCACGATCTGGCAGTCGGCCCTTCAGGCGAGGCCCGGCTGGTCTATTCGAAGGCATCGGGCGGTACCCAGGTACTGACGCGGCGTCTTCCAGCCGGTGGGTTTGACTGGTCGGCGCCAGAGCGGGCAGCGGACTTTCCCGAGTCGACCAAGTACCACCAGTTCGTAGTGCGCATGGTGCTCGATCACCTGGGGCGCGGCGTGATGGCCATCGAGCAAGTCCGAAACGACAACAGCCGCCGCCTGTGGACCAGCCGCCTGGCCGAGCCGGCTGGCGGCGCCTGGTCGGCGCCCGAACTGGCCGCCAACGGGTCGTACACGCTTCAAGACCTCGTTGGCGGCCCGTTTGGCAGGGCTGTCCTCGTCTGGGATGTCGACCCGAAAAACACTGCGGACAAGCGATTCGAATGAAGCCGCTGGCGCTGCGGCCTCAGCGCCCGCACCCGCGGTCGTCAGGCGCTCAACAACCTCGTCACCCGCTGCACATAGTCCGCCGGGTTGTCCAGGCGGCCGCCCTCGGCCAACAAGGCCTGGTCGAACAGGATGTGGGCCAGGTCGTCGAATCGCGGGTCCTCGCCCAGCTTCTTCACCAGGGCGTGCTCAGGGTTGACCTCGAGGATGGGCTGGGCGTTCGGGGCCTCCTGGCCGGCCTGCTTCAGCAACCTGGCCAGGTGGGCACTCATGTCGCCTTCGCCCACCACCACGCAGGCAGGTGAATCGACCAGGCGGCTGGTGGTGCGCACGTCCTTGGCGCGGTCCTTCAGGGTTTCCTTCAGGCGCTCGAGCACCGGCTTGAAGGCCTCGGCGGTTTCCTCGGCCTTTTTCTTCTCGTCCTCGTCCTGCAGCTTGCCCAGGTCGAAGGCGCCCTTGGCCACGCTCTGCAGGGTGTGGCCCTCGAACTCGTGCAGGTGCGAGAGCATCCACTCGTCCACCCGGTCGGTCAGCAGCAGGACCTCGATGCCCTTCTTGCGGAAGATCTCCAGCTGAGGGCTGGCCTTGGCCGCACCCAGCGAATCGGCGGCGATCACATAGATCGCCTCCTGGCCTTCCTTCATGCGCTTGACGTAGTCGGCCAGCGAGACGCCTTCGTCAGCGTGGGTCGACGCAAAGCGGAACAGCTTGGCCAGGCGCTCCTGGTTCTGGAAGTCCTCTCCGATGCCCTCCTTCATCACCGAGCCGAACTCGTTCCAGAAGGCCTGGTACTTGGCACGCTCCTCGGCGTTCTCGCTGTCGGCCAGCGTTTCCAGCATACCGAGCACTCGCTTGGTCGAGCCCTCGCGGATGGCCTTCACGTCGCGGCTTTCCTGCAGCAACTCGCGGCTGACGTTCAACGGCAGGTCGGCCGAATCGATCACGCCCTTGACGAAGCGCAGGTAGGTCGGCATCAGCGCCTCGGCGTCGTCCATGATGAAGACGCGCTTGACATACAGCTTGACGCCGCCGCGCTTGTCGCGGTTCCACAGGTC
>CAYJEC010000226.1:0-5707 GCA_964369025.1 uncultured Ideonella sp.
AGGCCGGCAAGCTCTGCGGCGACGTCGATTTCGCCAGCGCCTCCGAGGTGGCAGGCTGGATCACCCCCGTCCCCGGTGGGGTGGGCCCGATGACGATCACAATGCTGCTCGTCAACACCCTCGAAGCTGCGGAACGCCGAGCCCGCGCCTGACCATGACTGAGAACCCCCTGCTTCAATTCGATGGCGCCATCGCCTTCGACTCCATCCGGCCCGAGCATGTCAGCCCGGCACTTGACCACCTGCTCGCCGAAGCCAACTGCGCACTGGAAAAGGTGGTGGGCCCCGATGTGCCGGCCGACTTTGATGCCATGTCTGCCGTGCTGGCCGTGGCCACCGAACGCCTGGCCCGCGCCTGGGGTGCCATCGGCCACCTGAACCATGTGGCCGACACGCCCGAACTGCGCGCCGCCCACGCCGAGAACCTGCCGCGCGTCACCGAGTTCTACACGCGCCAGGGGAGCGACGAGCGCCTGTACGCCAAGTACCGCGCGGTGGCCGAGAGCCCGTCCGCAGCCGCCCTGTCGGCACCTCGCCGCCAAGCTCTCGCCCATTGGCTGCGCGACTTCAAGCTCGGCGGCGCGGATCTGCAGGGCAAGGCCAAGGAACGCTTTGCGGCGCTGCAGGACCGGATGGCCGAGTTGTCGCAGGCCTATTCCAACCACGTGCTGGATTCCACCGACGCCTTCACCTATTGCGCCACCGCCGAGGAAATGGCGGGCGTGCCGGCAGACGTGGTCGAGGCGGCTCGCGCCGCAGCCGAGCGCGACGGTCAGGACGGCCACAAGATCACGCTGCAGTTCCCCAGCTACTTTCCGGTGCTGCAATACGGCACACACCGCCCGCTGCGCGAAAGGCTCTACACCGCCTACGTCACGCGCGCCAGCGAGCTGGGACCGGTGGAACTGGACAACAACCCAGTGATGGCCGAGTTGCTGAAGCTGCGCCAGGAGGAGGCCACCCTGCTGGGCTACCCGCACTACGCCGCGGTGTCGCTGGCCAGCAAGATGGCCCGCAGCGCCGAGGAGGTCATGGCCTTCCTGCGTGACCTGTCGCGCCGCGCTCGCGGCAGCGCACAGAAAGATCTGGCCGAGCTGCGCGAATTCGCCGCACGCGAACTGGCCTTGGCCGACCTGCAGGCCTGGGACATTGCCTTCGCCAGCGAGAAGTTGAAGGAGGCTCGCTATGCCTTCAGCGACCAGGAAGTGAAAGCGTATTTCCCGCTGCCCAAGGTGCTGCACGGCCTGTTCGGGATCATCGAGACGCTGTTCGAGGTGGCCATCCGTCCTGCCACGGCCCCGGTGTGGACCACCGGCGTGCGCTTCTACCGCATCGAACGAGCCGGCGAGCTGGTTGGCGAGTTCTACCTCGACCCCCATGCCCGCCCGGGCAAGCGCCCAGGCGCCTGGATGGACGACGCCCGCGAGCGCTGGCTGCGGCCCGACAGCGGCCGCCTCCAGACGCCTGTGGCCCACCTGGTCTGCAACTTCGCCGCGCCTTTGGGCGAGCGTCCCGCGCTGTTGACCCACGACGACGTGATCACGCTGTTCCACGAGTTCGGCCACGGCTTGCACCACCTGCTGACCCGGGTGGACGACCTCGGCGTGTCCGGCATCGCCGGTGTCGAGTGGGACGCCGTCGAACTGCCCAGCCAGTTCATGGAGAATTTCTGCTGGGAGTGGGATGTGCTCAAGCACCTGACGGCCCACGTCGACACTGGCGCCCCCATTCCGCGGCCCCTGTTCGACAAGATGCTCGCCGCCAAGAACTTCCAGAGCGGGCTGCAGACCTTGCGACAAGTCGAGTTCGGCCTGTTCGACATGCGCCTGCACACCGAGCCCGATGCGCCCGAGCGCGTTCTGGCCATCGCACGTGAGGTGCGCCAGGAGGTGGCGGTGGTCTTCCCGCCCGATTTCGCGCGTGGTGCGAACACGTTCTCGCACATCTTCGCCGGCGGCTACTCGGCGGGCTACTACAGCTACAAGTGGGCGGAGGTGCTGTCGGCCGACGCCTGGAGCGCGTTCGAGGAACAAGGCGTGCTGAACGCCGACACCGGTCGCCGATACCGGCAGGAGATCCTGGAGGTCGGCGGCAGCCGGCCCGCGCTGGACAGCTTCAAGGCTTTCCGTGGCCGAGAGCCCAATATTGACGCGTTGCTGCGCCACCAGGGCATCACCGCCTGATCGCAGCGCGGATATCGGCTAGATTCCCTGCCATGGACATCGCCCTGCTGACCGCCCTCCGTTCCGTCACCCGCCCGACCTTCGTGCTCGGCGGCATGCTGGCACTGGCTGCCCTGCCCGCCCATGCGGTCTACAAGGTGGTCGGCCCGGACGGCAAGGTCACCTACACAGACACCCCACCGCAAACCGGCAACGCCCAGGTCAAGCCGATGCCCACCGGTTCGGGTGGCGGTGGCGCGCCGGATCTGGCCAACCTGCCTTTCGAGGTGCGCCAGGCGGCCACGCGGTATCCCGTGACCCTCTACGCCAACGCCAATTGCCAGCCGTGTGACGCCGGCCGGCAATTGCTGCAACAGCGCGGCGTGCCGTTCGCCGAAAAGCGTGTCAACGACACCGGGCCCGACATCGCCGCCCTGCAGCGCCTCGCAGGCACCAACAGGTTGCCGGTGTTGACCATCGGCCGGCAGCAGGTCAAGGGCCTGACCCCTGCCGACTGGCACAGCTACCTGGACGCTGCCGGCTACCCGCGCGACGCCAAGCTGCCGGCGAGCTACCGAGCCCCTGCACCCACCGCTTTCGTGACCCCAGCCGAAGCGGCCCCTGCGGCCGCATCGGAAGCGCCGGTGGCCCCCGCCGCCGAGGTGCCGGCTCGCGCCGCCAGCGGCCCCAACATCCGCTTCTAGGGCCGCCGGATCCGGCTTGCCGGCCACTGGGCCAGCAGCACCAGCGAGGCCATCAGCCACAAAGGCGCTGCCGGCACCGTGAGTGCCGCCAACCGGCCAAAGCCCAAGGGCATCACGATGGTCGCCGCGTTGGTGGCCACCATGCGCAGGCCCAGGGCCTGGCCGTGGCGATCGGCCGGTGTGACCTGGTGCAGCATCGACAGAATCATGGGCTGCACAGATCCCAGGGCCAGCCCCAGCAGGGCCGAGCCGGCCACCATGCCGGCCGTGCCAGGCAGCCACAGGTAGATCGCGCAAGTCGCCGTGGCCAGGGCCATCGCCCGGCGCAGGGCACGCCGTTCGTCCAGGTGATCGGCCCAGCGCGAGATGGCCAGGCGCACGACGGTGGCGGCGACCGCGAACGAGCCCAGCACGACACCGATGCTGGAGGCACTGAGACCCCGCGCATGGCCCAGCACCGGCACGGCAAAACTGTGAGCATCCCAGCATGAGGAGAGTGCCAGGTTGACCAGCAGCAGCCGGCGAAACGACGCGCTGCGCAGCAGGCCCCAGGCACCTGGGCGGGCCATGGCCATCGAAGGCTCCGACGCCGGGAGCGGGCTGCGCGGCACAGCGCGGCCGAAGCCCCAGGCCATCAAGGGCAACACCGCTGCAAAGACGAAACCGGCGCGGAATCCGATGTGATCGATCAGCAGGCCCACGATCACCGGTGCCCCCGCGTTGGACACGGCCGGCCCGAGCGACACCCAGCTGAAGACACGCTTCAGATCGCTGGGCTCGCGAGCCATCAGGCCGGCTTCACGCTGGATACCGACAGCGGCCACGGAGATGGCACCCCCGGTGGCCAGTGCGGCCACCGCCAGTGCCACCGGATGCTGCGAGACCACAGCGGCGGCCGCTCCCAGCGCCCCCATCGCCACGCCCACACCCAAGGGCCGATGCATGCCGTGGCGGTCGGCCAGGCGGCCCGCCCACAGCGCCAGGCCGATCGGGGCCACCGCGAACAACGACAGCAGCGCGCCCACCGTCCACTCCGGGAAACCGGTGTGCAGCAACAGGAGGCTGGCCGTGACCCGGGTGGCGGCCATGCTGGCGTGTACGCAGACGAGGGCGCCGATGACGGCCGGAAAGGCCTTGCGCAGGTTCTCCGAGTGGGTGACAGGCGCGGGTTCAGCCCCGCTCACGCATCCAGCTCCGGGGCATCGTCATCGGCCACGGTGCCCAGCAGGGCCTGGGCACGGCCTTCGGGCAGCGTCTCCACGCCCTTGAGCTTGCGGGCCATCATGCGGGTACGCGTCTCGGCGTCGTCGATGGTCTTGCTGGCCTCGTCCAGCTTCTTCTTCGTCTTGGCCAGCACGTCGCCGAATTTGCCGAACTCGGTCTTGACCGCCCCGAGCACTTCCCAGACCTCGGCGCTTCGCTTTTCCAACGCCAGCGTGCGGAAGCCCATCTGAAGGCTGGTGAGCGTGGCCAGCAGCGTGGTGGGACCAGCCAGGGTGACATGGTGCTCTCGCTGCAAGGCCTCCATCAGGCCCGGCCGCCGCAAGGCCTCGGCGTACAGGCCTTCCGTGGGCACGAAGAGGATCGCGAACTCGGTCGTGTGCGGCGCTCCAATGTACTTCTGGCGGATCGTCTTGGCCTCCAGGCGCAGGCGCTGCTCGATCGCCCTGCCGGCAGCCTCGGCGGCCGGCGCATCCGCGCGCTCCTGGGCATCGAGCAGGCGCTCGTAGTCCTCGCGCGGGAACTTGGCGTCGATGGGCAGCCACAGCGGCGCCCCGTCTTCGCGCCGGCCGGGCAGGCGGATGGCGAACTCCACCCGTTCACGGCTGCCTGGCACGGTCTCGACGTTGCTGGCGTACTGGTCCGGCGTGAACACCTGCTCCAGCAGGCCGGCCAACTGCACCTCGCCGAACATGCCGCGGGTCTTCACATTGGTCAGCACGCGGTTCAGGGAGCCCACGTCCTTGGCCAGGCCCTGCATTTCGCCCAGCCCCTTGTGCACCTGCTCCAGCCGGTCGGCCACCTGCTTGAAGCTCTCGCCCAGGCGCTGCTCCAGCGTGGCATGCAGCTTCTCGTCGACGGTGAGGCGCATCTGCTCGAGCTTCTTTTCGTTGCCCTCCTGTAGCGCGGCCAATTTGAGTTCGACCGCCTGCCGCACCTCGCCGAGCCGCCGCTCGTTGGCCTCGGACAAGGCCTTGATCTGCTCGCCCTGCCCTTCGGCGAAGCGCTTGAGCGCCAGATCCTGAGATTCACGGTTCTGCGCCTGGGCCTGCGACAGGTGCTGCTGCAATGACGCCAGCTGCACACGAAAGCTGTCGATCTGCTCGTTCTGCGTGCGGGCCACGTCACCGGCCTGGGCCAGCAAGGCCTGCTGAAACACCGACAAGCCTTGTGTCAGCTCGCTGCGGGTGGCGCTGGCGCTGGCCTGGACCTCGCCGCGCAACTCGCGCTCCAGGCGCTCGCCGCCCTGCTGCTGCTGGCGCACAAGCGCCTCCAGTTGGGTGGCCACGCCATCGTCGGCCCGCCGGCGAAAGCCAATCCACAGCAGCAGGATCAGGTTCAGCGCCAGCAGCGCCAGGGTCAGCCAGTCGAAAAGGATCATGGCCCGATTCTGTCAGGCAGGTGGCTCAGCGCCGCAACGCCTCCGGGTTCAGTGCGGTTGGCGGCGTGCCGCCGGTCAGGGCGGCGATCAGGTTGGTGGCCGCCAGGTCGGCCATGGCACGCCGGGTGGGCAGGCTGGCGCTGGCGATGTGCGGCGTCAGTACGATGTTCGGCACGGTCAGCAGGGCCGGGTGCACCTGGGGCTCGCCCTCGAACACATCGAGCCCCGCCGCCGCGATGC
>CAYJEC010000227.1:0-5681 GCA_964369025.1 uncultured Ideonella sp.
CATCCTGTCGGATACCTTTTACGAGTTCGCCGACCCGCTGATGCGCCAGCTGGGCCGCCCTACGCTGTTCTGCCACCGCCTGCTGGTGGACGATCAGGGCTTCGTTCGCGACTACCGCTTGCGCCAGCCGGACCAGAAGCGCCACGCCGTCGAGGCCCTGAAAGGCCTGAACTTCCAGGTCATGGCTGCCGGCGATTCGTACAACGACACCGGCATGCTGGGCGCTGCCCACGCTGGTTTCCTGATCCACCCGCCCCCGTCGATCGTGCAGCAGTTCCCGCAGTTCAAGCCGCACCACAGCTATGCCGAACTGATGCAATCGATCGACGCCGCGTCAGCGGGGCTTCTCGATGCCTGACATGTCACGACGGCGCATCCTGATCGCCCAGGGTCACCCAGACCCGGCGGGCGGCCACCCGTGCCATGCCCTGGCCAAAGCCCACAAGGGCATGGCCGGCGACTGAGAACCCAGGGGAACATGCTGCAGCGCCTACCGCCGCCACTGCAGCCTATGGTGCTGGGTACGGCACTGGCTCTGGCCTACTACCTCACCGCCCGGCTGGGCATGGCCTTGGCCATCGGGCCGCTGGACATCACCGCCATCTGGCCGCCGTCTGGCATCGCACTGGCAGCGTTCATGCTGCTGGGCGTAAGGGCCCTGCCTGGCTTGGTTGCAGGTGCCCTGGGGATGAACTACTTCGCCTTCCTCGGCCCGTTGCTCGGCTGGGGTACCGGCGCGGCACTGGGGTCGGTCGCGCTGACGAGCGGCTCGCTGCTGCAGGCGGCACTCGTCGCCCACCTCTGTCGGCAACTGCCCGCCCGCCTGGAAGCGGCCACGGTCAGGGAGACGCTGAAGTTCGCTGCCGTGGTCGGCGCGGCTTGCCTGATTGCTGCCAGCCTGGGCCAGTTCACCCTTCACGCGCTCGGCATCATCAACTCTGCTTCGGCGTCCTTCGGCTGGCTGACCTGGTGGGTTGGTGACGCGACCGGGATGCTGGTGATTGCACCGTTGGCCCTGGTCTACCTGCACCCGGTATGCCGGCCAGCGCGTATCGCGGTGCAGGCCTTTCCTATGGTCTCGATGGGCCTGGGCCTGACCCTGTTCTCGACCTTGTCCATGGGCGTGATCGACCGTGATGTCCACATCGAGCGCTTTCGGTCGGACGGCACTCGCCTCTCGATGGCCCTGCAGAATCATGTCGGCATGGCGCTGCGTGACCTTGAAATCATGCAGCGCCTGTTCTACAAGGTGCAGCTGAACGCTGATGAGTTCCGCGCTGTCTCGAGCCCCATGCTGCTGAGAAGCCCTTGGCAGCGCGATTTCGCCTACCTGCCGCGCGTCACGCAGCCCCGGCGGGCCGAGTTCGAATCCTCTGGCGCCTTGCTGGGCGACATGTCGATCCGGGAAGTCAGTGCACGCGATACGGTCGTGCCTGCAGGTCTGCGCAGCGAGTACTTCCCGGTGCTGTGGACAGATCCGGAGGCGGGCCACAACGCGCTGATCGGCATCGACCACCTGGCCGATCTCCAGCGCGGCCCGGCCATCGAGAAAGCTCGCCGCACCGGGCTGCCTGCCGCGTCGTTGCCACTCAATTCTGTTGCTCAGACCGCCTCGACCGAGTTGGTGCAGGTGCTCTACGCCCCGTTGTCCGGGGTGGACCTGACTGAGGACCTTCCGCACGACCCACTGAAGGTGCGCGGCATGGTGGCAGCGACGATTGATATCGGCCAGATGCTGCGAGCTGCCGTCTCCCAGATGGGCACAAGCGGCCATCGCCTGCTGCTCCATGATCCCGACGCGGAGAACTCGTTTTCCCTGGACTGGCGGCCGGGCTCTGAAATGGTGCCGCTGAACCAGGCAGAGCGCAAACAGCTGTTGCCGGAGATGCTGGGAGGCATTCACCACGAGGTGGTGCTGTCTGTCGCCAACCGGCGATGGGTGCTGCTGATGCAACCGGCCTGGGCGACGCTGGCCCCTCGGCCAGGGTGGCTACAGCTGGCAGTGCTCGCTTCGGGGCTGACCTTCACAGCCCTGCTGACTGGCTTCATGATTGCGCGGCGCCGGCACGACCGACTCGTTCGCGATACCCAGGAAGCCCTGGAGAGCCAGGTACTGGCACGTACAGGTGAACTGGCGCAAACCAACCAGTCGCTGCGCGATCAGGTGGCGGAGCGCCGGCGCGCAGAGGACCAGCTTCGAATCTTCCGATGGTTTGCAGACAGCGTGCCTCAGGGTTTGGGCATCGCCGACTTCGAATTTCGCATGGTCTACCTGAATCCGGCCCTCCGGCACATGACAGGGGACGCGGCCTGGAAGCCGGGCGACGAGCGCAACATGCTGGACTACCTCGGCAAGGCGTTTCGCCTCCGCTTCCTCGAAGAGGCCATGCCTGCCTTGCGCGAGTCCGGTGCATGGGTTGGCGAGATGCACACCCGGGCCCAGGAGGGCCGCCCTGAGGGGTGGTACGCGCAAAGCCACTTCGTGGTGAAGGACGACGACGGCCGCCCACTCTATCTGGCCAACATCACCACCGACATCACCGCCCAGCGGCAGATGCAGGACGACCTGCGCGAGGCACAACGGCGCGCCGAAGCCGCCAGCCAGGCCAAATCCATGTTTCTCGCCAACATGAGCCACGAGATACGCACACCCTTGAATGCCGTGTTGGGCTTCACCCAGATCCTGCTGGCCGATCGCAGCCTGCCGTCGGAGACCCATCAGCGCCTGCAGGTGATCCTGTCGGCTGGCAACCGCCTGCTGGGGCTGATCAATGACGTGCTGGATCTCGCCAAGATCGAAGCTGGGAAGCTGCATCTGGTGACGCAGGACTTCGACCTCCAACGCGAGATGCAGGAGATCGCGGCGCTCTTTGCCGGGCGGGTCACGGCGAAGGGGTTGTCCTGGCAGTCGGACCTGTCTGCCCTGCCGGACCCCTGCGTGGTTCACGGCGACCGCAGCAAGATTGGCCAAGTGGTACTCAACCTGCTCGGCAACGCGCTGAAGTTCACCGACCACGGCGGTGTGCGCCTGCAGGCCTGGCGGGATGGCACCGACTGCTGGTTCGAGGTGGAGGACACCGGCCCGGGCATGGGCGCTGCCGAGTTGGACGGCCTGTTCGAGCCGTTCAGCCAGGGCGACGCCGGCCGCGAAAAGGGGGGCTCGGGCCTGGGCCTGCGCTTGTCGCGCGACATTGCCCGCGCCATGGGTGGCGAGCTTGTGCTGCACAGCGAACCTGGCGTGGGCACACGGGCGCGGGTTCACCTGCCGCTGCCCAGCGCCGATGCGCTGGCCGGTGACCCGTTGCAAAGCACGCCGCTTCAGCACCTGGACACCTCGACCCCCTGCAAGGTGCTTGTGGTCGAGGACGACACCGACAGCCGCAACCTGCTGGTCAGCCTGCTGCGCCATATCGGCTGCGAGGTGCACGAGGCGGAAGACGGGCAGCACGGGCTGGAGACCTGCCAAGCCACCAGATTCAACCTCGTCTTCAGCGACATCCGCATGCCACGCCTGAACGGCGTGGAGATGGTGGCCGCACTCCGGGGCCAGGCGGCAACCGCCCAGGTTCCGGTGGTGGCCGTGACGGCCTCCAGCCTTGAACACGAGCGGCGCTTCTATATCGAGAACGGCTTCCAGGACTTCGTCTCCAAGCCCTTCCCGTTCCGCGACATTTACCTGATGCTTTCCAGACACGGCGGGGCGCGCTTCGTGGCCGATGCCCAGCAGCCTGTCAGCCCCGACATCGACGAGGCTCCAGATGCCCGGGCCATGGCCGAGGCACGGGAAGTGCTGGCGGACCTGCGGGCCGCCGCGGCGGACGGTGACATGGCGAGGGTGAAGCGGCTCCTGAACGCCTTGACCCCCGCTGCGCTCGGCAGCGCGCGGCTACGCAGTTGGGAGGAACTCGCGCGCCGATATGACTTTTCGGCCCTGGAAACCGCCGTGCAGGATGTCCTGCATCAGTCCGGCCACATTTCCGCCCCTTGAACGCTTGCATGAACACGCCGCCATTGGCATAAACTGGGCCGGACGGGAGCCGGCGCACGGCCATCGCCTTTCGCGCCCGCCAGCCTCACGCAACGCCCAGACCACGTGACCTCGACCAAGCTCACCGTCCTGATTGTTGACGACACGCCCGAGAACATCGACGTCTTGAGCGCGGTGCTTTCCGGCATGGGCTGCGAGTTGCTGGCTGCCACCAACGGTGCGCGGGCACTGGAACTGGCCAGCCGACGCCGGCCGGATCTCATCCTGCTCGATGTGATGATGCCCGGCATGGACGGCTTCGAGGTCTGCCGCCGGCTGAAGGCCGACATGGGGCTGGCCGAGGTGCCGGTGATCTTCGTCACCGCCCGCACGGATGACATCAGCATCGGGTTTGCCGCTGGTGGCAACGACTACATCACCAAGCCGATCAATTCTGACGAGGTGATGGCCCGAGTGCGCCACCAGATCGAGCGCCACGTGCTGCTGCGCGATCTGCGTGAACTCAACAAGAGCCTGGAGGAGCGGGTCCGCGAACGCACCGCCGAGCTGACGCTGGCCAACCGGCACCTGCGCGTCGAGATCAACGAGCGCCGCTACATGCAGGATCGCCTGAACTACCTGGCGACCCATGACTTCGTGACACGGCTGTTCAACCGCGGAGCGCTGGACGCCCACGTCTCGGAATTGCTGGCACGGGTGCAACGGCAGGCCACCGGTGCGGTGTTCCTGATGATCGACATCGATCAGTTCCGGCTGGTCAACGAATCCTGTGGCTGCATCGCGGGCGACGAATTGCTTCGCCAATTCGCCGAGATGGTTGGCGGCACCCTGGCTCGCACGGACTTCTTCGCCCGGCTGGGCGGGGACAAGTTCGCCGTCGTCAGCGAAGGCCAGAGCGACGGCACCGGCGTGGCGCTGGCGCGCCAGATCCACAAGGGGCTGGTCGACTTCGAGTTTCAGTGGGAAGAACGGGTGTTCCGTCTGGCAGCCACCATCGCGGTGGTGCGTATCCAGCGTGACATCGTCTCGTTCGACCAGCTGATGCTCATGGCCGACGAGGCCGCCTATTCGGCCAAGCGAGAGGGCCGCGGCTCGGTCTGCGTCTACGACCCGAACCGCGGCACCAGTGACCCGCATCGTGAATCGGTCAACTGGGCCCTGGTGCTGTTCGACGCGCTCAAGCAGAGTCGCCTGCGCATGTACTGCCAGCGTCTGGAACCCTTGGCGGGCGCCACCGGTACGGACAGGCCACCCCCACGCCTGCATCTGGAGACCCTGGTCCGCCTGTGGGACCCGGTTCGGGAAAAGTTGCTGATGCCTGCGCAGTTCATCGCCCCGGCGGAGCGCTTCCATCTGATCACCGACATCGACCGTTGGATGATTGGCGAGGTGGTGGGCCTGCTGGGCCGGGTGCCGGAACTCCACGCCCGGATCGGGCAGGTGGCCATCAACCTGTCGGCCATCTCGATCCGGGAACCGACGCTGTGCGACTACGTGGCTGAGCAACTGGCCCGCCACCAGGTGCCGGGCCACCTGCTGTGCTTCGAGATCACGGAGACCGAGGCCATCGTCAATCTGCAGAGTGCGAGTGTCTTCATGCAGACGCTGCGCGATCTGGGCTGCCGGTTCTCGCTGGACGACTTCGGCAGCGGCTTCGCCTCATTCACCTACCTGCGCCGCCTGCCGTTCGACT
>CAYJEC010000228.1:0-5645 GCA_964369025.1 uncultured Ideonella sp.
CATGCGCATTGAAACGCCGGACCTGGACGCCTTCCAGCAACAGCTGCTGGCCAAAAACTACCGCAACGCCAAGCCGGGGCTGGAGGCCGTGCCCTGGGGCATGGTCGAGATGCGCATTGCCGACCCGTTTGGCAACCGGCTGGTGTTCACAAGCGCGATCGGCACCTGAAGCACCTCTTGCTTGCGGCCTTGGGCGGTGACCTCCACGGTCTGGATGGCCGGCGGCTCGGCTTGTGCCCAGGCGGGGCCGGCGGACCAGGCTCCCAGCGCCAGCAGGGCAGCGTGCGATATCGGGCGGCGTTTCAGGGCGCGGTGGGGCGTGGGCATGGTGGTTCTCCTCCGGGGCGGTCGTTGGTGTGTATGGCGCTGGGGGTCAGAGCGGGTTGCAGTGGCCGGGCAGCGAGGCGATCCACTGTCGGATGAGTTGCAGGCCCTCTTCGTGCACGGTGTTGCGGCCCAGTTCCGGCATCATCACCCCGCCCTCCGTGCTGGACAGGCGGTAGGTCATGATGGAGGCGTCGGGTTGGCCAGGCACGATGCCGTACAAACGGTCGCCTGTGCCCTTGCCCGCGGCCACCGGCGACTTGCACAGGCCCATCGTGCGGTCCACGGTGGCGTGAGCGTCCAGGCTCAGCGCGCTGTTGCTGGCTGGCCCGCCGGCCTGGTGGCAGTGCGCGCAGTTGATGTCCAGGTAGGCGCGGGCCCGGTCGGCCAGCGGGGAGCTGGCGTCGCGCCAATCGGCTGCGCGTGGCCTGTCCTTTTCGGGCAGGCCGGTCAGGTAGCCAGCGCGAGCCCAGCGCACCAACTGGTTCTCGTTCCCGTCGGCATAGGAGAGGTCGCGGTTCAGGTGGCGTGCCTTGGGGCCGATCGGCTGGAAGGCCTTGGACTTCAGGTTCACCACATGGCAGGCAGCGCACTGGTTCTCGTTGGGGATCACATAGGTGAAAGGGTGGTGGGCGCCGGCGTCGTCCACCAGATCCAGCGCGGCGGCGTCTCCGGTGCGCTCCAGAACCGCGTCGGTCTGCTCGGCGTTCCAGACATAGGGCAGGGCCAGCCAGCCTTCGGCCCGGCGGACCAGCACGCGCGTTTCTAGCAGGCGCACGCTGGAGAGGTCGAGCCCGTCGCGCATCACGGCCGCAGTCGGCGCCATCGCCGCCGTCTGCCGCACGGAGGCCCCGTCACCACGGGGGTAGTAGAAGGTCTTGGTGAGGATGGTGCCGACCGGGAAGTCGAAGCTGTCGCGCTCGCTGTAGGCCGCTGCCGTGCCGGCGGGCATCCAGACGGTGCGCAGCTTCTGCGCGTGGTCGGTGAACAGGGGCGTGTTCAGGTCATAGGGCAGCACGCCGCTGTTGAGCGTCAGGTGCCGGTCATGGACGGCCAGCACCCGCCACTCGGACAGCATGGCCGGCTTGCCCTCGGTGATGAACTGCACCGTGGCGGGCGCGCGTGAGCAGCCGGGCAGCAGGCCGGCCGCCACCAGCAGCAGGGCGCCGAGCAACTTCACGGAATGCCGGCCCATCAGCCGCCCGCCGGCAGGGCCACCGGTGCCAGGCGCGGCAGCGTGCAGCGCAGGGCGTCGGTGACCACCGACGGGTTCTTGTACTTGCCGGGCCCGTCGGCGTTGAGCACGGCCGCCGGGGCGTTGTCCACGCACAGGCGCTCCTCGGCCACGTCAGCGCGCTTGGCGTCGGTGAAGCCGTCCCAGAGCACATCCGGGAAGCGGCCATTGAGCCCGAACATGGCGAGCTTCAAGGCCTTCAGGTCCAGCCCGTCGGGCGAGTCGCCACCACCCGAGAAACGGTTGCCCTGCACGAGGATGGCGCGCGGATAGGGGTCGTAGCTGGCTTCCACACCCTTGTCGCTGTAGTAGCCGGTGGAGAAGTAACTGGAGATGATGACGTTGGCCGTCTGGTTGTCGGCGATGTCGTTGTCGAAGATCTCGACCTTGGGGTTGGAGTTGATCACCACGCCCGAGCCGGCCGGCACACTGGCCACTGCCGTGCCCTTGGCGCCAAAGTTGCCCAGGTTGTTCCGGACCACCTGGTTCTTGTACACACGCGTGCTGTGCCCAGGCTGCGACAGGTTGGGCATGTTGAACACCAGGATGCCGCCGGTGTTGCCGGTGGCGATGTTCTCGTAAACGTCCGCGTTGATGGTGTTCTCGATCTCGATGCCGGCCACGTTCTGCTCGGCCCGGTTGCGCCGCACGATCACCTGGTTCGACTGGCCGACGTAGATGCCAGCGTCCGAGGCACCGAAGGCCTGCGAATCCTCGATCAGCACGTTCCGGGTCTTGACCGGGTAGATGCCGTAGGCGCCGTTGGAGGTCTTGGGGCCATCGGTCCAGCGCACCCGCACGGCGCGGATGGTGATGTTCTCGCCGTCGTTGATCTTCAGCGCGTCGCCCTGGCTGTCTTCCAGTGTCAGGCCCTCGATGGTGAAGTTGCTGGCCTGCACCAGCAGGCCTTCGGGGCCGGCCACCTGGTGGCGGAAGGACAGGATGGTCTTGTCCAGCCCAGCGCCTTTCAGCGTGACGCCCGAGACACGCAGCGACAGGCCGCGGTCCAGGTGGTAGCTGCCGGCCGGGATCTCGATCACCGAGCCCGGCTTCGCGTCCAGCAACTGCCCCTGCAGCTTCTTCTGGAAGGCGGTATCGACCGGCAGGTCACCGGCACGTTGGCCGCTGTCTGGCGGTGCCTTGCCACAGCCAGCGAGCAAGAAGGCTGCCAAGGCAGCCAGGGCTGCGGTGCGGTGTGTCCAAGGGTGTGATTTCATGGGCGCTCTGGCTTGCGGCGGTCCAAAAATGTAGCAAGGACTATCGTTCTGACGTTTCCGGAGTTTCCCCGTGACGCGGCCTCGGGGTCATCCCGGAGCCTGGGCCTGCTCGCAACGGACCTGGGCCACTTCACGGCGGCCGCCGTCCACCCGCACCGCCGTCAAGGCGCCGCCCCAGACGCAACCGGTGTCCAGCGACAGCAGATCCGGCCGGTTGATCAGGCCGAGGGTGGACCAGTGTCCGAACGCCACCGGCTGGCCGGCTGTGGCCCGCGCGGCGTGCTCGAACCAGGGCAGGAAACCGGGCGGGGCGGTGTCGGCGCCGTCCTTGCTGTCGAAATCCAGAGTGCCGTCGGCCTGGCAGAAGCGGATGCGGGTGAGCACGTTGACGATGCAACGTTGTCGTTCAATGCCGGCCAGCGAATCGTCCCAGCGGCCGGGCACGTTGCCGTACATCTGGGGCAGGAACTCGGCCAGCGCGGGGCCACGCAGCATGGCCTCGACCTCGGCAGCCAGAGCCAGCGTGCGCTCGGTGCTCCACTGTGGAACCACCCCGGCATGCACCAGCAGCCAGCCCTCAGCCTGGTCGGCCAGGCGGCCCTGGCGAAGCCAATCCAGCCAGTGTTCGCGGCGCGGGTGCGCCAGGATCGCGTTCAGCGTGTCGCGCCGGTGGGGCTTGCGAACGCCGGCCGCCACCGCCAGCAGGTGCAGGTCGTGGTTGCCCAGCAGGTAGCTGGCGCTGCTGCCGAGCATGGCCAGACGCTCGAGCACCTGCAGCGATGCCGGGCCCCTGTTCACCAGGTCGCCCAGCAGGTGCAGGCGGTCGCGCGACGGCGAGAAATCCAGCTTGGCCAGCAGCCGGTCGAAGGCGTCGCAGCAGCCCTGCAGGTCGCCGATGAGATAGTGCATTTGCCGATTCTGCTACGCTCTCGCGCCTTTCCTCCCCCGTTCAACCCCTTTTCCTTCCGCGCGCCGAGACCGCCTCAGCCCGCACCGCATGGACGTTGCCCTACTCGTTTTCCTGATTCTGCTGAACGGGTTGTTCGCCATGTCGGAGATGGCCCTGTCGGCCAGCCGCAAGGCGCGCCTGCAGGTCATGGTCGAAGCCGGCGAAGCCGGTGCGCAGGCGGCCATCGACCTGCACGACCACCCGACCAAGTTCCTTTCGACAGTGCAGATCGGCATCACCTCGATCAGCGTGCTGAACGGCATCGTGGGCGACGCGGCGTTCTCGGGCCCGTTGTCGGCGTGGCTCATCGAGGTCCTGCCGCTCTCGCAGCGGGGGGCCGACCTCTCCGCCACCGGCCTCGTGGTGATGATCATCACGGTGCTGTCCATCATCTTCGGCGAGTTGGTGCCCAAGCGGCTGGGCCAGCTCTATCCCGAGACAGTCGCCCGCCTGGTCGCCCGCCCGATGCAATGGTTGTCGGCCGCCACCCGCCCTTTGGTGGCCATGCTGGCCTTCAGCACGGAGGGCATCCTGCGCCTGATGGGCGTGCGCGGCGGCCCTGCACGCAGTGTGACGGAAGAAGAGATTGCCGCCAGTCTGGAGGAGGGCCTGGACGCCGGCGTCATCGAGGCCCAGGAACACCAGATGGTGCGCAACGTGTTCCGCCTGGACGACAGGCAGATCGGCTCCATGATGATCCCGCGCGCCGAGATTCGCTGGCTCGACGCCAACGCCTCGATCGACGACGTGGTGCGGGTGATTGCCGACGAGGAGCACTCGCGCTACCCCGTCTGCCGTGGCGGCCTGGACGACGTGATCGGCGTGATCGCCGCCCACAGCCTGCTCAAGCCGATCGCGCAGGGCCGCATCGCCTCGCTGGCAGACCACCTTCAGGCCCCGGTCTTCGTGCCGGAGACGCTCTCGGGCATGGAACTGCTGGAGCACTTCCGCACCTCGGGCGCCGAACTGGTGTTCGTGGTCGACGAGTACGGCGCGGTGCAAGGGGTGATCACCGTGCGAGACGTGCTGGAGGCCATCACCGGCGAGTTCGGCACCCAGACCGACGAGGATGCCTGGGCCGTTCAGCGCGACGACGGCAGCTGGCTGGTCGACGGCCTGATCCCGGTGCCGGAGCTGAAGGACCGGCTGGAACTGAAGGAATTGCCCGAGGAAGACCGCGGGCGCTACAACACCCTGGCCGGCATGGTCATGCTGCTGCTGGGCCGGTTGCCCCGCACCACCGACCGGGTGGAGTGGGAAGGCTGGCGTTTCGAGGTGGTGGACCTCGATGGCAAGCGGGTCGACAAGGTCCTGGCCACACGCCAGGCCGACCCGGAGACTCTGGAGAAATGAAGTGATCAACCCCGAGCTGCACAAGAAGCCGTTGGCGCTGGACCGTACCGAGCACCGCCACCTCAAGGTGCGGCGTGAGACCAACATCCTGGAGGCGGCCGCCGGCTTGAACGCCTTCTTTGTCACCGCAGCCGAGTTTGCCGACGCCTGCAAGGAATACCCGATCCTGTTCCTGCGCGCCGGCACCGACCCCGAGGGCAAGCCGCTGGTCGCCCCGCTGGCCATCTTTGGCCTCACGCGTGGCGAGAACCTCTTCTACCGCAACGGCGTCTGGGACGCCCGCTACGTGCCAGCGATGTTGCGCTCGTACCCGTTCTCGATGGCGCACGCCGACGAGAAGCGCTACGTCCTGTGCTTCGATTCGTCGTCTCCCGCGATTTCCACCGAGGAAGGCGAGCCCCTGTTCGACGCAGAGGGGGAGCCCACGCCGTACATGAAGAGCGTGCAGAGCTTCGTCGAGCAGATCGAGATCGAGGTCGAGCGCACCCGCCTTGCCGGCCGCCGGTTGATGGAGCTGGGGCTGCTGCAGGAGAAGCGCTTCGACGCCACGCTGCCCGACGGCACCACG
>CAYJEC010000229.1:0-5633 GCA_964369025.1 uncultured Ideonella sp.
GGGCCTGCGCTTAACCGTGCCGGTGATCACGGTGGCCGGAACCAACGGCAAGGGCTCGACCTGCTCGATGGTGGAGAGCATCGCCCGCGCTGCCGGCTACCGGGTGGGCCTGTACATCAAGCCGCACCTGGTGCATTTCGAGGAACGCTGCCGTGTCAATGGCGAGGCAGTGAGCGCGGGCTCGCTGTGCGATGACTTCATGGCGGTGGAGCGCGCGCGTGGCGACGTGGGGCTCACCACCTTCGAGTTCAGCACGCTGGCCATCATGCACCGCCTGGCCCGCGAGCCGCTGGACCTGGTGATCCTGGAGGTGGGATTGGGGGGGCGCTTCGATGCCGTCAACGCGATCGACGCCGATTGTTCCGTGATCACCAGCATCGACCTGGACCACACCGAGTTCCTGGGCCCGGACCGCGAAAGCATCGGGCGCGAGAAGGCCGGCATCCTGCGCACGGGCCGGCCGGGCATCGTGGCCGACCCGATGCCGCCGCAAAGCATCCTCGACACCGGCCTCGAGATCGGTGCCGACCTGTGGCTGAATGGCCGCGACTTCAACCATGCCGGCGACCGCCAGCAATGGGCCTGGAGCGGGCGAGGGCGCCGTTACCACGCGCTGGCCTACCCCGCGCTGCGCGGTGCCAATCAACTGCTCAATGCGTCCGGTGCGATCGCCGCTCTGGATGCCCTGCGCGACCGGTTGCCCATCACCGCCCAGGCTGTCCGGCAAGGCCTGGCCACGGTGGATCTGCCAGGCCGGTTTCAGATCGTGCCGGGCCAGCCTGCCTTGGTGCTGGACGTGGCACACAACCCGCAGGCGGTCTCGGCGCTGGCGCTCAATCTGGACCAAATGGGCTACTTCCCGCGCACGCATGCCGTTTTCGGTGCGATGCGCGACAAGGATCTGGCCGGGGTGATGGGTCGCATTGCGCCGCTGGTCGATGAATGGCATTTCACTGATCTGCCTCTGGCGCGCGCCGCCAGCGCCGCAGAATTGGCACAGGAACTGGCTCGGGTGAAGGGCTCGCCTGCATCGTTCACCACCCATGCCACACCCTCGGACGCCTTGGCCTTCGCCCTGGCTGAGGCAGACCCCACTGATAGAATTGTCGTCTTCGGCTCGTTCTATACCGTGGGCGGCGTGCTGAAGGATGGTGTGCCCCGTTTGCGTGCACCACACCAGGGCTGAAGCCGGCTCTGAACGCGGCGATCGGCTGGGCGGGTCGCCACCTGCAATGCCCCCGGTCGCACTACGCCGCCACGCATGGGTCTGCTGTCGAAATTCAAGTCCAGCGCCACGGAACCCCGTGCCGGCGCCTCCACCGACGCTCATGAGGTCGTTCGGGACGCCCGTACCCGAGCCCGTCGGCGCCTGATCGGTGCCGCCCTCTTGCTGGGCATCGGCATCATCGGCTTCCCGCTCCTGTTCGAGAACCAGCCTCGGCCGATTCCGGTCGACATCGCCATCGAGATTCCGTCGCGCGAATCGGTGGCCCCGTTGGTGCCCCCGGCGTCGCGCCCAACTGCCCGCGCTGCTGCCCCGGTGCCCAAGCCTCCGGTCGAGCTGCCGCAGGCCGCAGCGTCAGTGGCTGCATCCGCGGCCCCCGAACCCGCCAAACCATTGCCAGAGAGGCCCGCCTCGGCGCCGGCCAAGCCCGCCAGCATGGCCACCGCACCTGCGCCGGCGTCTCAGCCTGCCGAGCCCAAGGCCGGCGACTCCAAGCCCGCGCCAAAGCCTGCGGAGGCCAAGGCGGCGGACACCAGGCCGCCCACCGATGCCGCCAAGGACGACGGCCGCTACGTCGTGCAGATCGGCGCGTTTGCCGAGGTCACCGGCGCGCGCGAGGCGCGCATGAAGGTCGAGGCCATGGGCCTCAAGACCTACACCCAGGTGATCGAATCTGCCTCCGGCCGGCGCATTCGGGTGCGCGTCGGCCCGTATGCCACCAAGGCCGAGGCCGAGAAGGCCGCAGTACGCATCAAGTCCGGCGGGCTGCAGGCCGCGGTGCTGGTGCTGTGATGGTGCAACTGGCCGGCCTGAGTTGGGTCGACTGGGCACTGGCCGGCGTGCTGGTGCTGTCGGTGGCGGTCGGCCTCTGGCGCGGCCTGGTCTACGAGCTTCTGTCGCTGGTCGGCTGGGTGGTGGCTTTCGTGGTGGCACAGGCCTGGGGTGGTGCCGTTTCGGGCTGGCTGCCGCTGGGGGCGCCCGGCAGCGTGTCGCGCTTGCTGCTGGCCTTTGCCGTGACCTTCATCGTGACCTTGATCATCTGGACACTGCTTGCCCGCTTGGCGCGCATGCTGATCTCGGCCACGCCGCTCAGCGCGATCGACCGGGTGCTGGGCGCCGGGTTTGGCCTGGCTCGCGGGCTGCTTGTCCTGCTCATCACGGCGCTGGTGGTCACCTTGACGCCCGCCTCGCGCTCTGCGGCCTGGCAGAGCTCGCACGCGGCCGCCTGGCTGGGCGTGGTGCTCTCCGGCCTCAAGCCTGCCCTGCCGGCCGACTATGGGCGCCACCTCGACGCCCGCGGCCGCGCCGCCCCCGACACGAACACCCTTTGACAGAACGGATCTCCCCATGTGCGGCATCGTCGGCGTGATCTCCAAGCAGCCGGTCAACCAACTGATCTACGACGCCCTGCTGCTGCTTCAGCACCGCGGCCAGGACGCTGCAGGCATCGTCACGATGCTGGACACCAAGTGCTTCATGCACAAGGCGCGAGGCATGGTGCGTGACGTCTTCCGCACCCGCAACATGCGCGCATTGCCCGGTACCGTCGGGCTGGGCCAGGTGCGCTACCCGACAGCAGGCAACGCCTACAACGAGGAAGAGGCGCAGCCCTTCTATGTCAATGCGCCCTTTGGCATCGTGCTCGTGCACAACGGCAACCTGACCAATGCGCATGCGCTGAAGAAGGAACTGTTCGACATCGACCGCCGGCACATCAACACCGAGAGCGACACCGAGGTGCTGATCAACATCCTGGCGCACGAGTTGGAGCGCGAGGCGCGCAACTTGCCCGTGACTCCTGAGGAGATCTTCAAGTCGGTCCGTGCGGTGCACCGCCGCATCAAGGGCTCGTATGCCGTGGTGGCGCTGATTGCCGGGCACGGGCTGCTGGCCTTTCGCGACCCGTTCGGCATCCGCCCGTTGTGTTACGGCATCGCCGACACGCCCGATGGACCGGAGGTGATGGTGGCCAGCGAGTCGGTGGCGCTGGAGGGCACGGGCCACAGGTTCGTCGGCGACGTGGCGCCGGGCGAGGCGATCTTCATCGACCTGGAGGGACGCGTGCACCGCCAGCAATGTGCCGAGTCGCCGAGCCTCAACCCGTGCATGTTCGAGTTCGTCTACCTGGCACGCCCCGATTCGGTGATGGACGGTATCTCGGTCTACCAGGCTCGGCTCAACATGGGCGAGACGCTGGCCCAACGCCTGATCTCGACCATGCCGCCGAACGAGATCGATGTGGTGATCCCGATCCCCGAATCCAGCCGCCCGTCTGCCATGCAACTGGCGCAGAAGATCGGCAAGCCCTACCGCGAGGGCTTCGTCAAGAACCGCTATGTGGGCCGCACCTTCATCATGCCCGGGCAGGGCGTGCGCAAGAAGAGCGTTCGACAGAAGCTCAACGCCATTGGTGTCGAGTTCAAGGGCCGCAACGTGCTGCTGGTGGACGATTCCATCGTTCGGGGCAACACCAGCAAGGAGATCGTGCAGATGGCCCGGGAGGCCGGCGCCAACAAGGTCTACATGGCCTCGGCAGCGCCGCCCGTGCGATTCCCCAACGTGTACGGCATCGACATGCCGACCAAGGAGGAACTCATCGCCCACGGTCGCACCACCGAGGAAATTCGCCGGTACATCGGTGCCGACGCGCTGATCTACCAGGATGTGGACGCGATGAAGCGTGTCGTGGCGGCGTTGAATCCGCGTGTGCAGACCTTTGAGGCATCGTGCTTCGACGGCCACTACATCACCGGCGATGTCACTGCAGAAGACTTCGAGACCATGAAGGCGCAGCGGGCCGCGCAGGGCGACGAGGAAGATGCGCCCGACCGCAGCCGCCTGGCGCTGCAAAGTGGCGACGGAGGCAACCGATGAGCGGGAACAAGAAGCGCCTGCCCCGGGTCGACCTGCCCGCCGATGCGCGGTTGGCCACGCTGGCCCTGCGCGAAGGATTGCCGCCCTCGCAATGGGGCGAGAACTCGGAGGCGCTGTACCTCACCAGCAGCTTTGTGCACCCGGACGCGGCCACCGCTGCCCGCCGCTTTGCCGACGAGGAAGAGGCCTTCACCTACAGCCGCTTCTCCAACCCCACGGTGATGATGATGGAGCGCCGTCTGGCGGCGCTGGAGGGCACCTCGGGCTGCGTGGGCACGGCCAGCGGCATGTCGGCCATCCTGTTGCTGGTGATGGGCCTGCTGAAGGGCGGCGACCATGTGATCTGCTCGCAAAGCGTGTTCGGCTCGACCATCAAACTGCTGCAGGACGTCATGGGCCGCTTCGGGATCGAGTCGACCTTTGTCTCGCAGACCAAGGTGGACGAGTGGCGTGCTGCATTGCGGCCCAACACCCGGCTGCTGTTTGCCGAATCGCCCACCAATCCGCTGACCGAAATCTGCGATATCGCGGCGCTGGCAGGCATTGCGCATGGCGCGGGAGCCTGGCTGGCGGTGGACAACTGCTTCTGCTCGCCAGCCCTGCAGCGGCCGGTGGAATTCGGCGCGGATTTCATCATCCACTCGGGCACCAAGTACCTCGATGGCCAGGGCCGGGTGATCGCCGGGGCCGTCTGCGGCCCAGAGGACCTGCTCCAGAGCAAACTGGTGCCGGTGATGCGCTCAGCCGGCATGACCTTGGCGCCGTTCAACGCCTGGGTGGTGCTGAAGGGCATGGAGACACTGGCCATCCGCATGCAAGCCCAGAGTGCCAATGCCCTGGTGCTGGCCCGCTGGCTGGCCGAGCAACCGGCGGTGGCGCGGGTTCACTACCCGGGGCTGGAGTCGCACCCGCAGCATGCGCTGGCGATGGCACAGCAATCCGGCAGCGGCGCGGCGGTGGTGTCGTTCGACGTGGCCGGCGAGGGTGCCGATGCGTTGCGCGCCCGAGCGTTCCAGGTGATCGATGCAACCCGTGTCTGCTCGATCACTACCAACCTGGGCGACACCAAGACCACCATCAGCCATCCGGCCACCACCTCGCATGGCCGCCTCAGCGAGGCCCAGCGCCAGGCGGCCGGCATCCAGCAGGGCCTGATCCGCGTGGCGGTGGGCCTGGACGACATCGACGATCTCAAGACAGACCTCGCGCGCGGACTGGACGCCATCTGACCCCATGACCTCTGCCAACAAGATTCGCACCCGCATCGCGCCATCGCCGACCGGCTTCCTGCACCTGGGCACTGCCCGCACGGCGCTGTTCTCCTGGGCCTATGCCCGCCACCACGGTGGCGAGTTCGTGCTGCGCATCGAGGACACCGACGTGGCGCGCTCCACGCAGGATTCGGTCGACCAGATCATGGCCTCGATGCATTGGCTGGGGCTTGACTACGACGAGGGACCGGTCTACCAGATGCAGCGCCTGGGGCGATACCACGAGGTCATCGCGCAGATGATCGCCGCCGGCACTGCCTACC
>CAYJEC010000230.1:0-1493 GCA_964369025.1 uncultured Ideonella sp.
GTCCCGTGAAGAACGGCTCGTTGATGGTGACGTTCTTCAGGGCCAGGATGCGGACGTTCTTGTCCAGCTCCAGCACCCGGTCGACCAGCAGCAACGGGTAGCGATGCGGCAGGCGCCGCAGGATCTGGTGGATGTCCATGATCATGTTGAACTCTTCTTCTCGAGGGCCCGCAGGCGTGCGCGCAAGGTGTGCAACTGGCGCAGTGTGGCTGCGTTCTTTTCCCAACTGGCATTGTCGTCGATCGGGAACACACCACTGTACTGGCCGGGGCGCAGGATGGAACTCATCACCACACTGGCGGCCGAGATGTGGACATGGTCGGCAATCTCAAGGTGGCCGAGGATCATGGCGGCGCCGCCGAAAGTACTGTGGCGCCCGATGCGGGCGCTGCCCGCCACGCCGACGCAACCTGCCATCGCGGTGTGCGCGCCAATGCGCACGTTGTGGCCGATCTGGATCAGGTTGTCGAGCTTCACGCCCTCTTCGATCACCGTGTCGTCCAGCGCGCCGCGGTCAACGCAGGTGTTGGCACCGATCTCGACATCGTCGCCGATGCTGACGCCACCCAATTGCTCGATCTTCTCCCAGCGCCCTTCGGTGGGTGCAAAGCCGAAGCCGTCCGACCCGATCACTGCGCCACCGTGAAGGACGCTGCGCCGGCCCAGATGGCAGGCGGCCCCCAAGGTGGAACGTGCATGCAGCCGCGCACCTTCAGAAACCACCGCCCCGTCGCCGATGAAGCACTGCGCGCCCACGATGGCACCCTCGCCGATGCTGGCACCGGACTCGACGACCACCAACGGCCCGATGGAGGCGGTTGGGTGGATGCGAACACCTTCGGCGACGACGGCGGAGGGGTGGATGCCCGCCACGGGTGCCACGCGGTGGCGCTGCGCCCACCAGCGGGTCAATCGGGCATAGCAGAGATAGGGATCAGCCGTGACCAGTGCCGCAGCACCCTGGGCCAGCACGTCAGCCGCCGCATCTTCACGAACAATGACGCAGGTGGCCTGGGTTCCTGCCAGCAGGTGCCTCAGGCGAGCTTGTGCCAAGAAGCTGATGGTCTGCGGGGTGGCGCCCTCCAGGGCGCCTATCCGGGCGATCTCGCGGCTGCCGTCGCCGCGCAATTCGGCCCCCAAGGCGGCGGCGATCTCTTCCAGGCGGACCGTAGAGCGCGCCCCTGGCCCGGAGGCCATGTTCAGCCCGCCATTCACTTGCCGGCGTTCAACGCATCCACCACCTTCTTGGTGATATCGACGCGCGGGCCGGCAAAGATGACCTCCTGCAGGATGATGTCGTACTTCTCCTGCTCGAAGATCTGCTTGATGACCTTGTTGGCGCGCTCGACGACGGCTGAAAGCTCTTCGTTCTTGCGCTGGTTCAGGTCCTCCAGGAGTTCCCGGCGCTTCCGCTGGAAATCACGCTCCTGCTCCGCCAGATCGCGCTGGCGCCGGGTGCGCTCGGACTCGGCGATCGTCGGGCCCTCCTTCTC
>CAYJEC010000230.1:1503-5623 GCA_964369025.1 uncultured Ideonella sp.
GCGCCGGCAAGGTCGTCCTTGGTCGTGTTGGGGTTCTCCATCGCCGTGCGCAGCCGCGTGCCCTGATCAGACAACTCGGTTTCGCGCTTCTTGAACTCGGCCTCAAGCTTGGCCTGTGCGGCCTTGGCGGGAACGGCTTCGCGCAACACGCGCTCGCTGTTGACGTAGCCGATCTTGAGTTCCTGGGCGCCGACACCAACCGCGAGGGACAAGGCCGCCGCAGCGACCAGGGTTTTGCTAAGCGACATGATCATCAAAAGGCCGTTCCGACTTGAAACTGGAAACGCTGTATCTTATCGCCCTTGAAGGCGCGCAACGGCGTGCCATAGCTGAGCTTCAAAGGCCCGACGGGCGAGATCCAGCTCAGGCCCACGCCCGCCGAGGCGCGCAGGGTGTCCAGATCCATGGGGTAACCATCGCGCCAGACATTGCCGGCGTCGGCAAATGCGAAGATACGCAGCGACTTGTCATTGCCCGAGCCCGGCACCGGGAAGTACAGCTCGGAGTTGATGTTGACCTTCTTCGAACCCCCATCGTAGGCGCCAGTGATATCCACGCCGCCGAATGAGCCCTGCTCGAACACGCGGACCGACCCCAGGCCGCCGCCGTAGAAATTCTTGAACAAGGGATACGGCTTGCCGCCGAGGCCGTATCCAAGCCCCAGTTCGCCATTGACGCCGAGGGTGAGCCTGCTGGTCACCGCGAAGTACTGCTGGTACTGCGCGTTGAGCCGCGCATAGTGGACGTCGCCAGCCAGGCTGAAGTCGAGATTGATGCGCTGGTAACGGCCGCGCGTCGGAACCAGCGGGTTGTCGCGCTCCTCCCGCGCCCAGCCGACAGTCAGCGGCACGCTCAAGGCCCGGTTGCCGAAGGTCTCTGCAAAGGTGTAGTAGCTGTTCGGCACGCCGGCCGAGGTGCCGATGATGGTCTGCTCGACCCCGACACCGAAGAACACGGTGTCGTACTCGGTGAAGGGCACCCCGAACCGAACCGAGGCGCCTGGCGTGGCCAGCTGGTAGGCGTCGCCCAAGCTGTTCAGGGGCTTGGAGGTGCGGTAGTACACGTCCAGCGCGCGGGAAACGCCGTCGTCGGTGAAATACGGGTCGACCGTGCTGACCACCAGGTTACGGCTCAGGCGGCTGGTGTTGAGCTCCAGGCCCAGGTAGTTGCCGGTGCCGAACACGTTCTCCTTGCGGATCGATCCCGAGAACGAGAGGCCGGCGGTCGAGTAACCTGCGGCCAGCATCAGGCTGCCCGTCTGCTTTTCCTTGACGTTCAGGACCAGATCGACCTGGTCGGGCGACCCGGGCACCTCGTTGGTGTCGATGGTGACTTCTTCAAAGTAACCCAGACGTTCGACACGGTCACGCGAAAGTTTGATCTTCGCGCTGTCATACCAGGCAGACTCGAACTGCCGGAACTCTCGGCGAAGCACCTCGTCACGAGTCACGGTATTGCCGGCGATATTGACCCGGCGCACGTTCACCCGCTGACCAGGACTGCCCTGCAGCACGATCACGACCTGGCCGGTCTTGCGGTCGATGTCCTGGCGCGGCTCGATGCGCGGAAAGGCGTAGCCATAGATGCCGTACAGGTCAGTGAACAAGCGCGTGGTGGCACTGACCTCGTCACCGCGATAGGGCTCCCCAGGACGAATGACGATGTTCTGTCGGAAATCCGCCTCGCGGCCAAGGAACTCGCCTTCGAGCTTGACTGCCGTCACGATGTAGGGCTGGCCCTCATCGACGACGATCTGGATGCTGATGTCCTGCTTGTCAGGCGAGATGGTCACCAGCGTCGACTTGACTTCGAACTCCAGGTAGCCCTTGTTCAGGTAATGCGCGCGGATCTTTTCGAGGTCTGCGTTCAGCTTGGCTCGCGAGTAGCGGTCAGCCTTTGTGTACCAGCTCAGCCAGCCGCCAGTGGTGAGATCCATCATGTCGAGCAGGCTCGACTCGCTGAAGGCCTTGGTGCCCTCGATCCGGATGTCCTTGATCTTGGCGGTGTCGCCTTCGACCACCGTGAACGTGACGTTCACCCGGTTACGCTCGATCGGCGTCGCCGTGGTCACCACCTCTGCGCCATACAGGCTGCGGGTCAGGTACTGGCGCTTGATCTCCTGCTCGGCGCGGTCGATCACCGCCTTGTCGTAGGGCTGCCCCTCTGAAATGCCGTTGTCCTTCAGCGCCTTGCCGAGTGTTTCCTTGTCGAATTCCCGCAAGCCGATGAAGTTGACCGAGGAGATGACCGCCCGCTCCTCCACGACGACGACGACGACCTGCCCGTCGATATCGATCCGCACGTCCTTGAACAGGCCGGTAGCGAACAGGGCGCGGAGCGCCGCGGCGCCCTTGTCGTCGTTGTACTGGTCGCCGACGCGAAACGGCAAGGTGCTGAACACGCTGCCAGGGTCGCCCCGCTGCAGGCCCTCGACACGGATGTCACCGATCGTGAAGGGTTCGATGGCCCAGGCCGCAGGCGCGGCTGTGGCGGCTGCGATCAGCACGGCGCACGCGGGCAGTGGGCGCAACGAAGTCAAGGCGAGGGGAAATGGCATCGGGAGGGTGTCACTGCAGGCCCAGCAATCGGGCCATGTCGTTGGAGAGAGCGATGGACATCATGAGCAGCAGGACAAATGCCCCACTGCGCTGCAGCCATTTGAGCCACAGATCCGAGACCGGCCGGCCGGTCACGCCCTCGAAAAGATAATACATCAGGTGCCCCCCATCGAGCATCGGAAGCGGCAGGAGGTTCAGCACGCCAAGGCTCACGCTGACCATTGCCAGGAAGCCCAGGTAGTAGCCCAGGCCCTGCTGGACCGACTGGCCCGCGTAGTCGGCGATGGTCAGGGGCCCGCTGAGGTTGCGAAGCGACGCCTCACCCGTCAACATGCGGCCCAGCATCTTCAGGCTCAGGACCGACATGTCCCAGGTGCGCTGCGCCCCGCGGGTCAGCCCCTCCCAGAGGCCGTGGCGCACGGTCACCATGCGCGCCGCGCCACCGATGAATGCGTCCACTCGGCCGAAGGTCTTGTCACCTTCGGTGACTCGGCGCGGCTGAACCTCGATCTCAAGACGCTGCCCGGCACGCTCGACGACCCATCGCATGGGGGCGACCTCGGTGCCCGAATGTGCGCGGATCATGTCGATCAGCGCCTGACCGTCACCCACCGGCACCGCGTCGACCGCCAGCACCAGATCATCTGGCCTCAGGCCGGCGCGCGCCGCTGGCCCGCCTTGGTTCACCTGACCGATCACCGGGGCACGGTATGGCAGCCCCAGGCCGATTCGTTGGAATGCCCTGGAATCGACCTCTTGGCCCGCCAAAGCCGACAAGCCCAGCAGAATCTGGCGCCGGTGCGCGCCATCAGCGTCACTGACCTGCAAGTTCAAGTCTTCTCCACGCACCACCGACTGGGTGATCTGCCAACGCAGATCGGTCATGGAGGCGATGTCCTGCCAGTTACCATCCGGCCCGGCGGCGGCCTGGACCCAATCCCCTGCGGACAGGCCTGCATCGGCTGCCAGGGTCTTGGCTGGCGGCGTCGACAGGATGGCCTGAGGCTCCAGGGTGCCCACCCACTGCGATGCCGCATAAAGCAGCACGGCGAGCATCAGGTTGGCCACCGGGCCGGCGGCAACGATGGCCACTCGCCGCCGCAACGGCTGGTGGTCGAACGCCTCGCTGGCCTGGTCGGGAGAAACCGGGGCTTCGCGGCTGTCCAGCATGCGCACATAGCCGCCCAGGGGAATGGCTGACAGCGTGAACTCCGTGGACTGCGGTGTGGCCTGCCGGCGCCAAATGACCTGACCAAAGCCGACCGAAAAGCGAAGCACCTTCACGCCACACCACCGTGCCACCTTGTAGTGGCCGTACTCGTGCACCACGATCAGGATGCCGAGCGTCAGCAGGAAGGCAAGGATGGTGGTCATCGCGATCCTGCAGTCAACGCCGCCAGGCGCCCACCCGTGCACGCGCAGAGGCACGGGCCTGCTCGTCGAGCTCCAGCAGGGCTTCGACCGGCGCGTCAAGCGCCAGGCCTGGCGTCACCTGCTCGAGCGTGGATGCATTGATGCGGTGGATGGTGTCGAAGGCGATCTGCCCCTCCAGGAACGCGGCC
>CAYJEC010000231.1:0-5542 GCA_964369025.1 uncultured Ideonella sp.
CTGCACCGGCAGCACCACGAAGAAGGCCAGGATCAGGCTGCGGTGGTCGCTGCGGCGGGTGTGCGTGAGGGTGATGAACTCGCGCAATGCGAGAAAGGAAAACGCGCCGAACAGCAGCGTGGCGCCCAGCGGCCCCGACACCCAGGCCAGCCAGAAGGTCACAGCGCCGACCCAGACGGCACGCAGGTCGCGCTTGAACAGGCGATGCCGTTCGATCCACTCGGGGGGCTTGCTCTGCAGGCTGACCAGCAGAGCTGTCACGCTCACCATCAGCAGCCCGCCGAAGACCAGCACGAACAGCAGGCCGACCTGCTGCTCGGCGCTCAGTTGGCGCAAGGCCTGCATCATGTTCATGCTGCCGTGGGGCGCAGGGCGACCACTGCGTCGCGTGCCCGGTCGAGGAAGTCGCGCTTGTCTTCGCCGTCCTGCAGCGACAGCGGTGCACCGAAGGTCACGGTACACAGGATGGGCACCGGCACCACCTCGCCCTTGGGCATGACCCGCTGCACGTTGTCTATCCAAGCCGGCACCAGTTGGACCTGGGGAAAGGCCTCGGCCAGATGGAACAGCCCGCTCTTGAAAGCCTGCGGTACGCCGGTCTGGTTGCGCGTGCCTTCCGGAAAGATCACGAGCGAGTCACCGGCCTGCAACGCGTGGATCAGCGGCTCCAGCGGGTCCTGGTCGTCGGTGCGCTGCCGGCTCACGTAGACCGCGTTGAACACCTCGCGCGTCAACCAGTGCTTGAAGGGCGAGGCGGTCCAGTAGTCCCGGGCAGCAATCGGCCGGGTGCGGGCGCGCAACTCGCCGGGCAGGGCGGCCCAGATCAGCACCCAGTCGAGGTGACTCTGGTGATTGGCAAAGTAGATGCGTTGCAGCGCCTCGGGGGGGCAGCCCTTCCAATGCCCCTGGGCGCCGGTGATCAGCCGCGCCACGAAGGCCAGCAGCGCCCCCATCAGGTCGGCACGACTCATGCTGGCATGGTAGCTTCAACCGGGCTGTGAGCCGGCCACCCACGCGAGGCTTCCCCCCATTTGTCAGGTTGCATCAATCATTTCTGTACTTTGATTACGCACTGAGGCATCAATGCTGAATGCAGATCCGCCAATTCGGGGTGAACTCGCTTGCGGCGAGCATGTAGTTTTGCTACCTTACGCCCCTGATTCGAAGCTCGACCGTGGTGGGCGAGTCGCTCAATCCAGGTTGCATGAGAACACGCGCCCTACCGACCTTGCAGAGGCCAGATGGCCTTGCGCCCCTGCCCCTCAACCAAGTTGCCGGTTCAAGTGAACGAGGTTCGATTCGAATGACGGCCAGCGAGATTGCCGCGACCTATCCGCGCCTGGTGGCCGATGTAGGTGGCACCAACGCCCGCTTCGGCTGGATGTCAGGGCCGGGTTCGCCGGCCGAACATGTGTGCAAGTTGGCCGTGCCTGATCACGCGGGCCCGGCCCAGGCGGTGCGTACCTACCTGGATCAGCTGGCTGCCGAGCTGGGGCCGGCTTTCGCTGCACCTCGGCATGCCGCCATCGCGGTCGCCACCGCAGTGGTCGGCGACAGGGTGGAGCTGACCAACAGCCACTGGAGCTTTTCCTGCCGGGCGCTGCAGGCTGATCTGGGGCTGGACGGGTTGGCGGTGCTGAACGACTTCGAAGCCCTGGCCCTGTCTCTGCCGCACCTGCGGCCCACCCAGTTGCGCGCCCACGGTGCCTTGCCGGTCGCTGAAGGCGCGTTGGCCGTCATTGGCCCAGGTACCGGCCTGGGTGTGGCGGGCATGGTGCAGACGCGCTCCGGGTGGCACGCGCTGCCCGGCGAGGGCGGCCACAGCACGCTGGCGCCGGGCGACGATTTCGAATCGGAACTGCTGCGCTGTGTGCGGCGCGAGTTTCCACATGCTTCAGCCGAGCGTTTGCTGTCAGGCATCGGCCTGCCGGTGTTGCACCGTGCGGTGGCCGAGGTTCGCGGCCGTCCAGTGGCGGAGCCGCTGCCGGCCGAGCAGATCATGGAGCAGGGGCTGTCCGAGGCCGATGCCGACTGCAGCCGCAGCCTCGATGCCTTTTGTTCGTTGCTCGGGGGCTTCGCCGGCAACGTGGCGCTGATCTTGGGCGCCCGTGGCGGCGTTTACATCGGCGGCGGCATCGTGCCCCGCATGGAGGAGCGCTTCTTCCGGTCGGCGTTCCGGGAGAGGTTCGAAGCCAAGGGGCGCTTTCGCGGCTATGTGGAGTCGATCCCCACCGCATTGATCACCGACACGTTGGCTGCGCTGACCGGCGCTGCCGCGGCCATCGAGCAGGCCACTGGCTGCTGATCGCGCTCGCCGCGTGCCCGTCAATGCCGGGCGTCCAGTACCGAGCGTACGACCAAGACACCTGACGGTGGGTTTGGCAAGCGTGCGCCGCTGCAGCTAGGGAAAATACCGATCAGAACGTGGCGAAAAACGCAAAATGTAGTCACACTACATGATGTGTAACCCGCGTGTACCTCGCCGATCGGTCTTTCAAGTGAGCCCTGTCGGTCACGATACTGTGATTGATTTCATTGGTATCGATGGCCGTCTTCCGGGCTGGAAGTGGTGTCACTTAGGGATTGCCTGAGGTGGTTTGTAATCTAGTTTTAGTACAAAATTCTTCTCAAGCTACAAACTTGGTCGCTCTCTCTCGGAGAGTGGGCCGGGTTGGGCTGTGGTGCGTGTGTGTTCCAGGAGCCTGAGGAGTCCCTCCATGAAAATGACCAACAAAAAGCTCGGTGCGAATCCCCATGGGGTCCGGCCGCGCTCGGCGTTCCCGATCAACCCGGTGGCTGCAGCCTGCTCGGTGCTGATCTTCTCGACCAGCACGGCCTTTGCGCAGCAAGCGGCCGAGCAGGTACAGACCGTGGTGGTGTCTGGTATCCGCAAGGGTATCGAGGACGCGATCTCCGCCAAGAAGAATTCCGACCAGATCGTCGAGGCCATCTCGGCTGAAGACATCGGCAAACTGCCCGATGCCAGCGTGGCCGAGTCGATCTCGCGTCTGCCTGGCGTGGCCATGCAGCGCAGCCCGGTGTCCGGCCGTGCGCAGCAGATCAGCGTGCGCGGCATGTCGCCCGATTTCAACGGTGGCCTGCTGAACGGCCGTGAGCAGGCGTCCACCGGCAGCAGCCGCAGCGTCGAGTTCGACCAGTACCCGGCTGAACTGCTGGGCAGCATCATCGTCTACAAGACGGCAGATGCTGGCCTGGTGGGTCAAGGCCTGTCGTCGACGACCGACCTGCAGTCGGTGCGCCCGCTGAACTTCGGCCAACGCAACATCGTCGTCAACTACCGCCAGGAGTTCAACTCCAAGGCCGAGAACAAGCCCGGCTTCAGCACCGGCAGCGGTGACCGTGCCTCGCTGTCCTACATCGACCAGTTCGCCGACCGCACCGTGGGCGTGGCGCTGGGCCTCACCCACACCAACTCCAAGGGCGGCGGCCGCCCGAACTTCAACAGTTGGGGTGGCTGGGTTGCTGACGTGCCCTACAACGGCGGCACCGTGAAGACCCCTGGCGGCTTCACCACCGACATCGAGACCACCGACTCCAGCCGCGACGGTGCGATGGCGGTCTTGCAGTGGAAGCCCAACAAGAACTTCGAGACCATCCTCGACCTGTTCTATTCGAAGGGCGATTTCTCGGTGAAGAAGCGTGGCCTCGAGGGCCCGCTGGGTGGTCTGTCGGCCGGCGCCAACGACACCGGCGGCACCCTGATCGATGCCACCATCGTTGACGGCGTGGCCACGTCGGGCACTTTCACCAACTGGAAGGGTGTGATCCGCAACCACAACGAGGACTACACCGACACGCTGAACTCCATCGGCTGGGGCAGCAAACTGCTGGCGGGTGGCTGGACCTTGCGTTCGGATCTGTCGTACTCCGAGGTGAAGAAGGATTCCGAGCGCTTCGAGACCACCGCAGGTATCCCGGGCAACGGCACCCGCCTGGACGACACCATTTCGTTCACCGGCTTCAATGGCAGCAACTTGGCGGACGTCAAGTACACCAGCGGCCTGAACTACGCCGATCCGTCTTTGATCAAGCTGACCGACGTGCAGGGCTGGGCCGGCGCCAACGGTGTGCAGGACGGCTACTACGCCAACCCCGTCACCAAGGACAAGATCTCTGCGCTGCGCTTGTCGGGCCGCACGGACCTGAGTTTCGGCCCGATCACGGCCATTGACATCGGCGCCAACTTCACCGAGCGCACCAAGGACCGCGTGACCCGCGAAGGCGCGCTGATCATTCCGGGCGCCCTGGATGCGAACGGCAACGTGATTGATCGCCTCGTGTTTGCCGACATTCCGAACCCGACCACCGGTGTGGGCGGCCTGACCGGTATCCCGACGCTCAACTGGAACCCGGCGGGTTCGCTGGGATCGATCTATGACCTGAACCCGTGGACTGACGCCGACATTCTGGCCAAGTCTTGGGGCGTGAAGGAAAAGGTCACCACCGGCTACCTGAAGGGCGATGTCGACACCACTGTCGCCGGCTTCCCGGTGCGTGGCAACGTGGGCGTGCAGGTCATCGGCACCCAGCAGTCCGCAACGGGTTTTGCCGTCGACCGCACCACCTGCAACGGTGGCACGCACTCGTGCGACTACAACTCGGTCGGCAAGAGCCACAGCTACACCGACGTGCTGCCCAGCCTGAACCTGACCGCCGACCTTGGCGGCGAGAACCTGTTGCGCCTGGGTGTTGGCCGCGTCCTGGCCCGTCCCAACATGGAGGACATGAAGGCGACGGTCGACCCGAGCTACGACAGCACCAAGGGCTACTACACCGGCTCGGGCGGCAACCCCAACCTGGAGCCGTTCCGTGCCGATGTGATCGACCTGTCGTACGAAAAGTACTTCGGCAAGAAGGGCTACATCAGCATCGCGGGCTTCTACAAGAACCTGGACACCTACATCCTGAAGGTTGAGCGGCCTTTCGACTACACCGACTACCTGACGCCGAACGCGCCCTCGCCAGTCGGCCCGCTGGACACCATCACCCAGGCCAACAACGGCAAGGGTGGTTCGATCAGCGGTGTGGAGTTGGCGGTCAACGTGCCGTTCTCGATGGCCAGCACCATGCTGGACGGCTTCGGCGTGATGGTGAACTACTCGAACACCAACAGCTCGGTGAAGCTGCCGATCACCGGCGTCAGCGGCCAGAACCTCGGTACGGTCGACATCCCGCTGCCGGGTTTGTCGAAGGAGGTCGTCAACGCCCGCCTGTATTACGAGAAGCACGGCTTCCAGATCGCCGTGGCGCACCGCCAGCGCTCGGCCTACCTGGGCTCGATCCAGGACTTCCAGGACAACACGCAGCTTGCCTTCATCAAGGCCGAGTCGCAGCTTGACCTGCAGGTCTCCTACGAGTTCCAGTCGGGCTGGCTGAAGGGGCTGTCTCTGCTGGCCCAGGGCAGCAACCTGACGAACGAGCCGTTCACCAAGTACAACGGTGCCACCGGGGTGGTCACCGAGACCAAGAAGTTCGGATCGTCCTACCTGGCCGGCCTGAACTACAAGTTCTAAGGGCTCCA
>CAYJEC010000232.1:0-5539 GCA_964369025.1 uncultured Ideonella sp.
CCACGCGGCTCTCGCGCAGGTTCAGCTCGGGCTTGGCGAAGTCCTCCAGCAGGTGGCGCAGGATGTCGTTCTTCTGCTGCTCATCGCCCAGCTTGTTGCTGTTGAAGCTGATGTCCTGAAAGACATCGCGCAGCTTGCCGAGGTTGGCCTCTTCGATGGCATGCAGCGCCTTGTCGATGCGCTCGCCGTTGCCGGCGGTGTGGCGCTGGGCATGCAGGGCGTAGAAACTGGCGTCAGGGGGCAGGACGAAGCGCTCGTTCCGCAGCATCTCTTCAATCAGCGCCTGGTGGTCACCGTATTGCCGCTTGTACTCGTCGTAGTGGTCCTGCCAGACGTCGGACACGTATTTCAGGAAGAGCATCGTCAGGACGTAGTCCTTGTAGATGCTGGGGTCCACCGTGCCGCGGAAGGTGTCGCAGGCAGACCAGACTGCCGCGTTGATGTCGTCTTGGCTGATGGCGGTGTTGTTCATTGTTTCTGGATTCAGGTCAGGTCCAGGCCAGCGGCCTTGGCAAGGTCGGCCGCGATGGCCGCGAGTTGCTGCTCGCGGTTCACGATGAGTTGGGTCAGCAGCCCGCGCTCTCTGACGGCAGCGTCGGCCAGGCCGACGATTCGAAGCTGCTGCTCGATGGGGGGCACGGCAAGCCTGAGCCCTTCAATCTCGGTGATGCGAACGCTCAGCTGATTGGTGCCTTCGGCCGCGATCCGCAGTTGCTTCTGGATGGGGGGCTGGTTGATCTGCCAAGCCAGGAATTCCGAAGTCACCCGGGCCCCGGGGCGGAGCCGAAGCAGTACAAGGTGCGGACCACAGACCGCCAGACCGGGGGGCGGCCCGATGCTGGACGCGAAGAAGCGCTGGCCGCGCGGCACGAAGAGGATGTCGCCGGCCTGCAGCCAGTCGGGCTCCTTGCGGCCGGTCAGCTCGGTGCGAACCACCGCCCCCCACTGCAGCCCAGTTGAAGGATCGACGTCCTTCATCTGGGCGACCAGCACACCGCCGGAGTGCACTTCTGCGATCGGCCCACGGAAGGGGTAACCGGTTCGCACGGTCGCCAGGTCAGCGACAGCAACAATGTTTGCATCAATCACGATGATGCGATTTTGCTTGACCTGGGTAGCCTAGGCAAGCAGAATCCATTCTTCATTGTTTGCATCAACGGCGTTGATGCTGATTTTTGGAGATCATATGGGCTTCGAAATTGACTTTCTTCCTGTTGGAAACGGTGATTCCAGCGGCGACGCCGTTGCAGTGCGCTGGGGTGATCCGGGTAACTACCAAGTTTTGATCTACGACGGCGGGACCAAGGAGACTGGTGAGGCCTTGGTTCAGCATGTGTGCACCCACTACGGAACGACCCGCGTCGACCACGTCGTCAGTTCGCACCCCGACGGTGATCACGCGTCCGGCCTGTCTGTCGTGCTCGAGAAGCTGAACGTGCAGCGGCTGTGGATGCACCGCCCGTGGCAGCACTCGCCGCTCATCCACGGCTACTTCGCCGACGGCCGCATGACCGAGGCCAGCCTCGCCGCCCGGCTTCAGGACAAGATGCGCGCAGCCCATGACCTGGAAACCTTGGCCCGTCGCCGCGGCATCCCGATCGTGGAGCCGTTCCAGGGCCAGGCGATCGGCCCCTTCTGGGTCTTGTCGCCGCACCGTGACTGGTATATCCACGATCTCGTGCCGGCGTTCGCGAAGTCACCCGAAACCAAGATGCGACCAGGTCTGGGCCTGCGCTCATCGGGGCCGGGGCTCATGGGTGCCTTGGCGCTGGCGGCCAGCGCTGCCGGAGATTGGCTCAGCGAGAACTGGTTCATCGAGAGCCTGCGCGAGGACGTGAAGACATCGGCCGAGAACGAGTCCAGCGTGGTCTTGTATGGCGACTTCGATGGTCAGGGTGTGCTGCTGACGGGGGATGCGGGCGTTCAGGCCTTGAACCGCACCGCTGAGTGCGCCGAGTTCAACCAGATCAACCTGCCGGCGACTCTGAAGTTCGTGCAGATCCCCCACCACGGCAGCCGGCACAACGTATCCACCGCGGCGCTGGACCGCCTGATCGGCCCCCGCCTGCCGTTCACGGGCGCGACTCCGGCCCGATATGCGTACGCGTCGGCCGGCAAGGAGTCGACATCCCATCCGCGCAAGGTCGTCATGAACGCTTTCCTGCGGCGCGGCTTTCAGCCGTACGCCACCCGCGGCATCGCCCTCCAGTACAGGGACCAGATGCCGGCTCGCCCTGGATGGGGGCCGGTGACGCCCATCGCGTTCTCTGACAAGGTGGAAGCATGGGACTGATCGACTCGATCGCGAAGTTTGCCGACCCGTACGACCGTCAGGCGCGGCTCTACCCGGCCCTGCTCGCACTGTTCCCCTTGGCGATCGCGTTCACGATCGTCTTTGCGCAGCAAGCGTCAGCGCTCGGCAATCTAGCCGTGGCCGCCGCCGTATGTGGAGCGCTGTACTGGATGGCCGGCGTGGCCCGCGACCGCGGCAAGCGGATGGAGCCGGACCTGTTCAAGGCTTGGGGCGGGAAGCCGTCGATCCAGCTTCTGCGCCATCGAAATGAAGCGATTGACCCGGTCACCAAGGCGCGGCTGCACACCTTCCTGGCGGCCAAGCTGGGTGCGGCGTTTCCCACTGCGGCGCAGGAAACGCAAGAGCCGGGTGAAGCAGATCGACTCTACGAATCCGCAACTCGGTGGCTCCTGGAGCAGACACGTGACACCAGCAAGCACAGCCTGCTGTTCACCGAGAACATCTCCTACGGGTTCCGGCGGAACATGCTGGGCATGCGCTGGATCGGCTTGACCGCAGCCATGCTGGCCGCAATCTGGCTCGTGTTCGACATGGCCGTAGCCCTGCCGACAACATGGGCCGACTTTGGCGGCCTGCTCGTCGCGATGCCAACCGAGCATCGACTGGGCGTGACGGTCTGCGCCGCAGCCGCGGCCATGTGGATTCTTGGAGTGTCCAGGGATCGAGTTCGCGCTGCAGCGTTCTCCTACGCCGAGCGGCTGGTCGCGGCTTGCGAAGCGCTCGCCGACCGCCCGCCAGCAGCTAGCGCCTCTGGATCAGAATCGGCCAAGCAGAACTTCGGTGGCGTCGGCGCAGGCTAGACCCCGCATTCCTCGATGTGGAACGGTCGGTCAGGCCGAAACATCAGACGACCCGATCGTCTTTCACAAGGTGAAACCCGTCGACGGACCACGTTAAAGGTCGACGGATCACATTACGACGATCACGGCGCGCTGACCCTGGCGACCAGCCTATTCCACCGTCACACTCTTGGCCAGGTTGCGTGGCTTGTCGACATCCGTTCCCCGCGCACACGCCGTGTGGTACGCCAGCAATTGCAGCGGCACCACGTGCAGGATGGGCGACAGCGCGCCGTAGTGCTCGGGCATGCGGATCACGTGCAGGCCTTCGCCTGCGGTGATGCGGGTGTCGGCGTCGGCGAAGACGAAGAGCTCGCCGCCGCGCGCGCGCACCTCGTGCAGGTTGCTCTTGAGCTTTTCCAGCAGCGCGTCGTTGGGCGCCACGGTCACCACCGGCATCTCGGCGGTCACCAGGGCCAGCGGGCCGTGCTTCAGCTCGCCGGCGGGGTAGGCCTCAGCGTGGATGTAGCTGATCTCCTTGAGCTTCAGCGCGCCCTCCAGGGCAATGGGGTAGTGCAGGCCGCGGCCCAGGAAGAGCGCGTTCTCCTTGCGGGCGAAGGCCTCGGCCCAGGCCACCACCTGCGGCTCCAGTGCCAGCACGGCCTGCAGGGCCACCGGCAGGTGGCGCATGGCCTTCAGGTGGGCGGCTTCATCGGCGTCGCTCAGGTGGCCGCGCACCTGGGCCAGTGACAGTGTCAACAGGAACAACGCGGCCAGCTGCGTGGTGAAGGCCTTGGTGCTGGCCACGCCCACCTCGACGCCGGCGCGGGTGATGTAGGCCAGCGCGCACTCACGCACCATGGCACTGGTGGACACGTTGCAGATGGTCAGCGTGTGCGGCATGCCCAGCGAGCGGGCGTGCTTCAGCGCGGCCAGCGTGTCGGCCGTCTCGCCGCTCTGGCTGATGGTGACGACGAGGGTGCGCGGGTCGGGCACGCTGTCGCGGTAGCGGTACTCGCTGGCGATCTCCACGCTGGTGGGGATGCGGGCGATGCTCTCCAGCCAGTACTTGGCGGTGCTGCCGGAGTAGTAGCTGGTGCCGCAGGCCAGGATGAGCACACGGTCCACCTCCTTGAAGATGCGGTACGCGCCGTCGCCGAACAGCTCGGGGGTGATGCCCTCGACGCCCTCCAGCGTGTCGGCGATCGCACGCGGCTGCTCGAAGATCTCCTTCTGCATGTAATGGCGGTAGGGGCCCAGCTCGGCGGCGCCGCTGTGCGCCTGCACGGTGCGCACCTCGCGCTGCACATTGCGGTGCTGCCCGTCGGCGCCGCGGGCCACGATCCAGTGCTTGCCGAGCTGCAGGTCGACGACGTCGCCCTCCTCAAGATAGACGATGCGGTCGGTCACACCGGCCAGGGCCATCGCGTCGGAGGCCAGGTAGCGCGCCTCGCCGTCGCTGCCCGCCCCCACGCCCAGCACCAGCGGCGAGCCCACGCGGGCGCCCACCACACGCTGTGGCTCGTCGCGGCAGAACACGGCGATGGCGTAGGCGCCCTTCAGGCGTTGCGTGGCCTGCTGCACGGCGTCGAACAGATCGCCGTCGTAGAGCTGGTGGGCGAGGTGGGCGATGACCTCGGTGTCGGTCTGGCTCTCGAACACGTAGCCCTTGGCCTTGAGCTCGTCGCGCAGCTCGTCGTGGTTCTCGATGATGCCGTTGTGGACCAGCGCGATGCGGTCGTTGGAGAAATGCGGGTGGGCGTTGTGCACCGCCGGCGCGCCGTGGGTGGCCCAGCGGGTGTGGGCGATGCCGGTGCCGCTGGCCACGCCGTCGGCGTCGATCTGGGTCTGCAGCTCGGCCACACGGGCGGTGCTGCGGCTGCGGCGCAGCTGGCCGCCCTGGTGGACGGCGACGCCGCAGGAGTCGTAGCCACGGTATTCGAGCCTTTGCAGGCCCTGGACGAGGACGGGAACGATGTTGCGCGGGCTGACCGCGCCGACGATGCCACACATGGCCGGGCTCCTGTTGCGGGCCGCCGGGGCGGCTCGAGGAGGGTCATCCTAGGCCTGACGGTCCGCATGAAGCTTGCACATTTGCATGATCAATGGAATATTTCGTCTTGCATCGGACCGTATGCAATCATTGACTCAAGTTAGCTATTGAATGGAAGAATCAATCATCCTCGATGCCACGGACTGGCGCCTGTTGGATCTGCTGCAGGCCGACGCCGGCCTGACCAACCAGGCGCTGGCCGAGGCTGCGCATGTCTCGCCGGCCACCGCGCTGCGGCGGGTGAAGAGGCTCGTCGACACCGGCGTGATCGAGCGCATCACCGCCCTGCTGGCCCCGCGCTTCGCTGGCCGAGGGCTCACGGCGCTGTGCGAGGTGTCGCTGGACCGGCAAGGCGCCGAGCACCAGGATGCGTTCGAGGCCCGCGCGGTGGCC
>CAYJEC010000233.1:0-5532 GCA_964369025.1 uncultured Ideonella sp.
GCGTCTGAGCCTGCGACGGAACGCGCTGAGTGGAAGAAGCATTTTGATGACGCCAGCGCCAAGGGCACGATCATCGTGATTGACGAGCGCGCCTCCAAGAAGGGCGCTTTCGTCTACAACGCGGCCAGGGCCAAGGTGCGGTACTCGCCGGCGTCGACCTACAAGATCCCCCACACCCTCTTTGCGTTGCAGGAAGGCGCGGTGCGCGATGAGTTTCAGGTCTTTCAGTGGGACGGCGTGCGCCGAACGTTCTCTGGCCACAACCAAGATCAAGACCTGCGGTCGGCCATGCGTCATTCCACTCTCTGGGTCTACCAGCGGTTTGCAAAACACATCGGTGAGTCTCAGGCAAGGAAGTACCTGAGCTCAATCGACTACGGCAATGCGGACCCAACCGCCCCCACTGGCGACTACTGGGTGGATGGAAACCTGAGGATCTCGGCCGTAGAGCAAATTGCCTTCCTGCAGAGGCTGTACCGAAATCAGCTTCCGTTTTCGGTGGAGCATCAACGACTCGTGAAGGACCTCCTGATCAATGAGGCCGGCCATGAGTGGATACTGCGCGCAAAGACGGGATGGGAAGGGCGATACGGCTGGTGGGTAGGCTGGGTTGAGTGGCGCGAGGGCCCGGTCTTCTTTGCACTCAACATCGACACACCGAATCGCACCGGGGATCTGGGCAAAAGACAAACCATCGCGAAGGCAGTCCTTCGCTCCATGCAGGCGCTGCCGGCCGATCCGGGCCATGGTGCTGCGCCTTGAAGCTGAACCTCCTGGGAGCACCCTCCGCCAGGCAGCCCCGGGGCAACTGGCTGCAGCAAGGCGCTGACTGGTCGCGCGCCATGGCTCGGTTGGTCAACGCTCGGCCCGCTCCATCGACTGCTCTTGTATTTCTCGATGTGAATTCATCATGAGAGTCAGGCTCATCGATCCACTGTCGTCTGCGGAGATTGCGCTGGTTGCCAAGCGCATGCTTGAAACGCTGGTTGAGGTTGAGGGAACAGAGCGGGGCCTGCAGGTTCACTCCATCGAGTGGCTGGAGCAGCGGGTCAGGTGGCATCTTGATGCGGCATCCGTGACGGGGCTGGTCCTGGTGGCTGAAGACGCTGGCGGCGACATCGTGGGGCACCTGATCTGCCGGCTCGACAATCGCGGCGCCGTTCCAGCCGGGTTGATAGCCACGGCCTATGTCCTGCCAGCGTTCCGCAGGGCAGGTGTTGCCCATGACCTTGTGGATCGTGCCCATCACTGGTTCAAGGCGCAGGGTGCCGCACTGACGTCAACCTGGACATCGGGAACGAACAGCCGCCTCATTTCTCTGTTTGAGAAATTTGGCTACCAGATTGTTGACAACGGACCCAACGGGGTAAATGGCACGCCGATGGTCAAGCTTGGGGCATACCTTGATCACGTGCCAATTCGCGCAACCTGAACTCCCCTGCGTCGAACGTTGGGCACCGCGCGCAGTCGGGAGCCATGTGGTTCATCACATTTGCTAGGCTTCGCTCTTTCAGTCCTCTACCGCCAACAGGAGGTGCCTCATGGTCTTTGATCACATTGGCTTCAACGTCACGGACTTTCCAAAGACGAAGGAGTTCCTTGTCAAGGCGCTTCAGCCTCTGGGCATCGGCATCACCATGGAGGGCGATGGCTGGGCCATGGTCGGTCGCCAAGGCGAAGGAAACTTCTGGTTCGGGTCGTTCGGCAGCCATCCCGGCCCCATCCACATCGCCTTCGCTGCCAAGAATCGCGAGCAGGTCCGGCAGTTCCATGCCGCGGCATTGGCCGCCGGGGGCGCAGACAACGGTGCGCCAGGGTTGCGGCTGCAGTACCACCCCAACTACTACGGCGCATTTGTCATCGGGCCGGATGGTCACAACCTCGAGGCCGTCTGCCATACACCAGAGGCCTGATGTCGTGGTGCAGGGCTTGCCCCGCAGCACCAGCCTGTAGAAGGAACCAGCCGTGACCAGCCAAGAGAAAGTGAAGGGACCTGCCTCCTACTTCCCGTCGATCGAGAAGACCTACGGAAGGCCGATCGATCACTGGATGCAGGTCCTCGCGGCCGCAGGCCCCCTCAAGCACATGGAGCTCGTCGCGCTTCTCAAGGCCGAGCATGAACTGGGGCATGGCCACGCCAACGCGCTGGTGGCATGGTTCATGTCCGAGAAGTAGCCTGTGGCCTGCGGCGCCGCTCTTGGCGGCTGCTCAGAACCAGATGCTGCCAAAGTGCCTTGCCTGCCCGGCGCGGTGACCTCCACCACAGACGGCACATTGGCCGCCCATTAAATCCGACGATCTCGCGATTCCAGGCCTGCCCAAGCGAGGCATCCCTCGCATGGATGCCATCGAGAACAAGCCGTTGGGCATGAGGGAGTTCGCCGTGGTTGACGAAGATGGCAAGCTGCTGCGCGTGGGTCAGGTCCCTTGAGCTGCCACTACATGCCCGCACGCGCCTCCGGCTCAGGCGAGCGCGTGCGCAGCAACGACAATTCGATCTTCCTTGTAGGGAGCTGACACATGCCGTGGATACTCTTGCTCGTTGCTGGCCTTCTTGAGGTTGGTTGGGCCATCGGTCTGAAGTACACCGAGGGCTTTACCAAACCGATCGCCTCCGTGCTCACCCTGGCGGCGATGACCGGGAGCGTCATCCTCCTCGGGATGGCCATGAAGAGCTTGCCAGTCGGCACGTCGTACGCTGTCTGGGTGGGCGTCGGGGCGGTGGGTACCGCCATTCTGGGCATGGTGTTGTTCCAGGAGCCTGCCACCGTGGGGCGTATCGCCAGTCTGGGCCTCATCGTCGCCGGCATCGTGGGCCTCAAGCTCGCCACACCGGCCTGACAGTGCGTGCCATGGCCCTTGGTGAATCAACGGCGGGGCCTGAGCCCTTGTTCAATCTGAGATCGCAGTTCACGCGGTTGCAGCCGCGGAATTTCATGCTGGAGTCAAGATGACGAAGCCTTTCGTGAACCTCCAAGACGTCGAGTTCACCGATCTCGAGGAGAACGGGTACTACACGTCGCGGCGGGCGCAGTTCAGCGCAGGGATCGGTGCCCGAAAGCTGGGCTACAACCTGACTGAACTGCCGCCGGGGAAAGCGCAGTGCCCGTTCCATGCTCACCGTGCCGAGGAGGAAATGTTCCTGATCCTCGAAGGCGAAGGCGAGCTTCGGTACGGCGCAGAGAGGTACAAGATCCGAGCACACGATGTCATCGCCTGCCCGACTGGCGATGGCACCACGGCGCATCAGATCATCAACACCGGAAGCACGACCATGCGCTACCTCGCGCTGTCAAACCTGTCGGAGATCGAGGTCTGCGAATACCCCGACTCCAACAAGACCGGCGTGCACGCCGATGAGCCCCAGGGCCACGGCCTGCACAAGATGTTCCGCTCAGAGCAGACGTTTGAGTACTATGACCGCGAGAGCAACCAGCAGCCCGATATGGGCAGTTGAGCGCCAACGTCAAGCCTCACCAAGCCGACCCTCGCCATTGCCCATGTTGAGATCAGCCGAATGCGCGTGCGGTCGCGCAAAGATTGCGGTTCGCGGTACGCCCTCGCTCTACGGGGTATGCCACTGTACAAACTGCAAGCGTCGCACTGGCAGCGCCTTCGGCATCTCGTCATACTTCAAGAAGAGCGACGTTGAAAGCACTGAAGGCGAGTTGTCGGTCTACTCCTTTCATCACGCGGTACAGAACCACGATCAGGCTCGCCACTTCTGTTCAAACTGCGGCACGACGCTTTTTTGGTACGTCTCAGCCCTGCCTGAACTCATCGGCATCTCGGCGGGCTGCTTTGGCGAAGACCCCCCGGGTGAACCTGATGTATCTGTCACGCACGCCAAGTGTTACCCGTGGGTCGGCCTGCCTGACTCATGGCGCAAGGTGCCGTAGTGGCGCCTGACCACACCGTCTAGTGGCACGCAGCCCGATGCACATTGCCGTACTGTCCGCTTCGGATGCGCCACGCTACCGCGCACTCATGCTTCACGCCTATGCGGCTGCAGCAGACGCCTTCACGTCCACGCCCGCGGAACGCGCAGCGGAGCCGGAGTCTTGGTGGGTCAAGCGTATTGCCGATCCCAAGGGTTTCAGCGTGTCTTTCGGTGCCTTCAGGGGCGAGCAACTGATCGGCACGGTCACTGTCGAGTTCTCCGGCAAGCCCAAGACCAGGCACAAGGCCTTGATCATTGGCATGTTCGTCGTGGAGCCAGAGCGTGGCCGGGGTGTTGCCAAATCCCTGGTCAAGGCCGCCTTGGAGGCGGCTCTTTCTCGGCCGGAGGTTCGGGTTGTCACGCTCACAGCCACAGAGGGCAACCGGGCGGCCATCGCGCTCTATGAATCCTTTGGATTCCAGGCGTTCGGTGTCGAGCCCATGGCCATCTCTACGCCGCAGGGCTTCAGGCCCAAGGTACACATGTGGCTTGCCTTGCGGGGCGAACAAGCTGCGGGCTAGCCAGCGGGCGATGGCCTGCAAGAGGCAGAATGCCATTGGCCCGTGCCTAAGCCTGCGGCCACAACACTTGCTGAGGAGTCATCATGCCCGCCTATGTGATTGCCGACATCGAGGTCATTGATCAGGGCCTGTATGAGCAATACAGGCAGGGAGTTCCGGCCACCATCGCTGCCCACGGTGGCCGCTACCTGGCGCGAGGGGGAGAGACCGAGGTGCTCGAGGGCTCCTGGTCGCCGAAGCGCTGCGTGATCCTCGAGTTTCCTGATATGGAGCGGTTCCGGGCTTGGTGGTCATCGCCCGAGTACGCACCGCTTCGAGCCATTCGCCAGCGGGCGGCCAAGTCGCACCTGGTGGTGACGCAGGGCCTCTGATCCTCCGCCTCAGGCGCCCGCGCCGCTGGGCGCATGCGTTTGGCATCATGGGCAAACTCATCGGCAGGGATTCGCATGAAAGACATCCGCTACGTCGTCTTCCACAAGCCCGGGCCGGCCTGGCTGGCTGGAAAGAGCATGTTTGAGCAGCCTGGTGTTCGTGCGCATGTCGAGCACTATCGGCAGTGGCTCGAGAGCGGCAAGTTGCAGCATGGCGGCCCCCACCTGGACGACACGGGCGGCGGGATGATGATCCCGAGCGCGGGCGTCTCGGCGGAGGAGGCTGCCGCCTTCGCCCAGGAGGATCCGGCCGTCAAGGATGGAACGCTCCTGGCAGAAGTTCGGCCGTGGCTGATTGGCATGAGCCGGTAGTGGTCAGCTCGGACAGCCCAGCCTGAGGCCCCGCATGCGCAAACGAACCCTGCTGATCGCACTGGGCACCCTGTCTGCCCGGCCCGCATGGTCGCTCTACGACCCCCCACCGAGCCCGTTGCTCGCAAGCTCGGTCGGTTCCTGGGCCGGAACCCTGGTCTACCGTGACTACCAGAATCCTGATCGCCTCGTGACCCTTCGGGCCAGGATGACCGCGACCATGGTGGCCCCCGATGAGTTGGCTCTTTACTACGCGTTCGACGACGGGCCGGGCAAGATCGTCTTCTCGTACGAGCGGATGCGATTCGACTTTGCCAAGCGGGAAATG
>CAYJEC010000234.1:0-5515 GCA_964369025.1 uncultured Ideonella sp.
CGGCGTACTCGAGCTTGTAGGCCAGGCCCGAGCAGCCGGTGGTCTTGACGCCCAGGCGAACACCCACCCCCTTGCCGCGGCGCGCGAGGTAGCGGGTCACATGACGGGCAGCCGCCTCGGTCAGGGTCACAGCCATGGGATCAGCTCGCCTGCGATTCCGTGACGCCACCGTGGCGAGCGCGGTAGTCGTCCACCGCAGCCTTGATCGCGTCTTCGGCCAGGATGGAGCAGTGGATCTTCACCGGCGGCAGGGCCAGTTCCTCCGCGATGTGGGTGTTCTTGATGGTCAGCGCCTGGTCGAGCGACTTGCCCTTGACCCATTCGGTGACCAGAGAGGACGAGGCGATCGCTGAGCCGCAGCCATAGGTCTTGAAGCGCGCGTCTTCGATCAGCCCGGTGGCCGGGTTGACCTTGATCTGCAGCTTCATCACGTCGCCGCAGGCTGGGGCGCCGACCATGCCCGTGCCAACGGTGTCGTCACCCTTGTCGAAGTTGCCGACGTTGCGGGGGTTTTCGTAGTGGTCGATGACCTTGTCGCTGTATGCCATGGTGTGAACCTCAGGTAGCCGTGGCGAGCCCGCTCAGTGGGCAGCCCATTGGATGGTGGAAATGTCGACGCCGTCGCGGTACATATCCCACAGCGGCGAGAGCTCGCGCAGCTTCGCGACGCGGTCTTTCAGCGTGGCCACTGCGTAGTCGATTTCCTCTTCGGTCGTGAAGCGGCCGATGGTCATGCGCAGGCTCGAATGGGCCAGTTCATCGCTGCGGCCGAGTGCGCGCAGCACGTAGCTGGGCTCCAGGCTGGCGGAGGTGCAGGCCGAGCCGGAGGACACCGCCAGGCCCTTGACGCCCATGATCAGCGACTCGCCCTCGACATAGTTGAACGAGATGTTCAGGTTGTGCGGCACACGCTGGGTGAGATGGCCGTTGATGAAGGTCTGCTCGATGTCGGACAAGCCCCTCACCAGGCGATCGTGCAGCGCGGCGATGCGGGGCAGTTCCTCGGGCATCTCCTCGCGGGCGATGCGGAAGGCCTCGCCCATGCCGACGATCTGGTGCGTGGGCAGCGTGCCTGAGCGCAAGCCACGCTCGTGGCCACCGCCGTGCATCTGCGCCTCCAGGCGGATGCGCGGCTTGCGCCGAACATACAGCGCGCCGATGCCCTTCGGGCCATAGCTTTTGTGCGAGGCCAGGCTCATCAGGTCGACCGGCAGCTTGGCCATGTCGATCTCAACCTTGCCGGTGGCCTGGGCGGCATCAACGTGGAAGACCACTCCGCGCTCACGGCACAGTGAACCCAGCGCTGGGATGTCCTGGATCACGCCGATCTCGTTGTTGACGTACATCACCGAGGCCAGGATGGTGTCGGGCCGGATCGCTGCCTTGAAGGCTTCGAAATCCAGCAGACCGTCGGCCTGCACCTCCAGGTAGGTCACCTCGAAACCCTGGCGCTCCAGCTCACGCATCGTGTCCAGCACCGCCTTGTGCTCGGTCTTCACTGTGATCAGGTGCTTGCCGCGGCTGGCGTAGAAGTGTGCAGCGCCCTTGATGGCCAGGTTGTTGGATTCGGTGGCGCCAGATGTCCAGACAATTTCTCGCGGGTCGGCGCCGATCAGCAAGGCGACCTGCTCGCGCGCTTTCTCGACTGCGGCCTCGGCCTCCCAACCCCATGCGTGGCTGCGGGATGCAGGGTTGCCGAAATGCTCGCGCAACCAGGGCACCATGGCGTCCACGACGCGCTCGTCGACCGGCGTGGTGGCGCCGTAATCCATGTAGATCGGGAAATGCGGGGTCATGTCCATGGCGGCGGATAGAGCAGCGAAATGGGGTGAGTGGCTTACTTGGAAAACGCGTTGCCGAGGGCGAACACCGAATTCGGAGCCGTGATCTTGATCGGCTTGACCACGGGCTGGCTGGAAATGGCGCGCTTGATCGGTGCCTCCTCGATGGACACGCCCTTGGCGAGTTGGTCGTCGACCAACTTGCGCAGCGAGATTGAGTCGAGGAACTCGATCATCTTGGTGTTCAGGCTGGCCCACAGTTCATGCGTCATGCAGCGGCCGGCGTCGTCACCCATGCAATTTTCCTTGCCGGCACAGCCAGTTGCATCGATGGGTTCGTCCACGGCAACGATGATGTCGGCCACGCTGATCTCCTCAGCCTTGCGGCCCAAAGAGTAGCCGCCACCCGGCCCGCGGGTGCTTTCGACCAGTTCATGGCGGCGCAGCTTGCCGAAAAGCTGTTCCAGGTAGGACAGTGAGATCTGCTGGCGCTGGCTGATGGCTGCCAATGCCACCGGCCCGTTGTTGGAACGAAGCGCCAAGTCGATCATGGCGGTCACCGCAAAGCGGCCTTTGGTGGTCAAACGCATCGGATTCTCCTGTGATCTCGGTGAATGCCTCGCCGACTCCCGCCCCGATCAGGGGCAGGTCTTCAAGCGCATCGATCCGGGTGGTGCCCGGGTTTACCCTTGGCATTAGCCGAGTGATTTGCTCGATTATAGGCGAAGCCGACTCTTTTAGTCGTGTATCTGCTCACTTGGTTCCCCTGGCCCACGCGAGTCGGTCTGTTGCATCCATTCCAGCAGGGCGTCGCACCCCAATTCGACCAGGTCCAACACCAACTCAAAGCCCGCTGCGTCCCCGTAGTAGGGGTCGGGCACCTCCCTGGGAGCGCCCTCTGCGAAGGCCATGAGAAGGCGCAGCCGACCTGCGCGATCGGCTGGGCAGCGCCGCTTGAGCGCCGCCAAGTGCCACCTGTCCATGGCCAAGAGCCAATCGTAACGATCGAAGTCAGCGCTGCTCACCTGCCTCGCACGCAGGTCGCCCAGCTCGTATCCGCGGCGCTTGGCGTGCTCCTGCGAGCGAGCGTCAGGTGGCACACCCACGTGGTACGCCTCGATCCCGGCCGAATCCACCACCAGCCGGCCGCCCCATCCCTGTGCCGCAGCCTTGACCCGCAACACAACCTCCGCTGTGGGAGAACGGCAGATGTTGCCGGTGCACAGCATCAGGATCCGGGTCGGCTCGACATCGCTAATGCGGCCCGCCCCCCACCTGCCACAGGCATCGGCACCACGTTGCTGTCTTGCCCAGGGGCCCCGAAGGCCTGCTCGCGCAGCAGGGCGAGCTGGTCCCGGATCCGCGCCGCCTTCTCGAACTCCAGGCTCTTGGCAAACTCGAGCATCTGCCGCTCCAGCGCCTTGATTCGCTTGCTCAGATCCTTTTCGCTCAGGGCCTCCACTTCGGCGGCCTGCTGGGCCAGCCGCAGATCGTCCTTGCCAGATTTCTCGGCGACCACGCCGTCGATCAGCTCCAGGACACGCTTGTGGATGCCCCGCGGCACGATGCCGTTGGCGGCGTTGAAGGCGATCTGCGTGTTGCGCCGGCGTTCGGTCTCGTCCATCGCACGGCGCATCGAGTCCGTGATGCGGTCCGCGTAGAGGATGGCCCGGCCATTCACGTTGCGCGCCGCTCGGCCGATGGTTTGCACCAGGCTGCGCTCGGCCCGCAGGAAGCCTTCCTTGTCGGCGTCCAGGATGGCCACCAGCGAGACCTCGGGGATGTCCAGTCCCTCTCGCAACAGGTTGATGCCCACCAGCACGTCGAACAGGCCCAGCCGCAGGTCGCGCAGGATCTCGACACGTTCCACCGTGTCGATGTCCGAGTGCAGGTATCGAACCTTGACGCCGTTCTCGGTCAGGTAGTCGGTGAGCTGCTCGGCCATGCGCTTGGTCAGCGTGGTGATCAGCACCCGCTCGCCGGCACTGGTCACCTCTCGGATCTCCTGCAGCACGTCATCGACCTGGTGGCCGGCCGGCCGCACCTCGACCATCGGGTCGACCAGGCCCGTGGGGCGCACCAGTTGCTCCACCACCTGGCCCGCATGGGACTTCTCGTAGTCGGCCGGCGTGGCCGACACGAACACACATTGGCGCATCCTGGTCTCGAACTCCTCGAACTTCAACGGCCGGTTGTCCAGCGCGCTGGGCAGGCGGAAACCGTATTCGGCCAGCACGGTCTTGCGGGCCCGGTCGCCGTTGTACATGCCACCGAGCTGTCCGATCAGCACGTGGCTTTCGTCCAGGAACATCAGCGCGTCGCGCGGCATGTAGTCCACCATCGTCGGCGGTGGGTCGCCGGGTGCCGCGCCCGAGAGGTGGCGTGTGTAGTTCTCGATGCCCTTGCAGTGCCCCACCTCCTGCAACATCTCCAGGTCGAAGCGCGTGCGCTGCTCCAGGCGCTGGGCCTCGACCAGCTTGCCCTCCTTGACGAAGAAGTCCAGCCGCTCGCGCAACTCCACCTTGATGGTCTCGATCGCCGCGACCACCCGCTCCCGTGGCGTCACATAGTGGCTGCTGGGGTAGATGGTGAAGCGCGGCACCTTTTGTCGAACCCGGCCGGTGAGCGGATCCAGCAGTGACAGGCCCTCGACCTCGTCGTCGAACAGTTCGATGCGCACCGCCAGTTCGGAGTGCTCGGCGGGAAAGACGTCGATCGTGTCGCCGCGCACCCGGAAGCTTCCGCGCGAAAAGTCGGTGTCGTTGCGGCTGTATTGCATGCGCACCAGTTGGGCAATCACGTCGCGCTGGCCGAGCTTGTCTCCCACCCGCAGGATGAAGCGCATCTGCGTGTAGTCCTCCGGTTTGCCGATGCCATAGATGGCACTGACCGACGCCACCACGATGGTGTCGCGCCGCTCCAGCACGCTCTTGGTGGCACTCAGGCGCATCTGCTCGATGTGCTCGTTGATCGACGAGTCTTTCTCGATGAACAGGTCGCGCTGCGGCACATAGGCCTCGGGCTGGTAGTAGTCGTAGTAGCTGACGAAGTACTCGACCGCATTCCTCGGAAAGAACTCGCGGAACTCGGCGTAGAGCTGGGCCGCCAGCGTCTTGTTCGGCGCGAAGACGATCGCCGGCCGCCCGAGCCGGGCGATCACGTTGGCCATCGTGAAAGTCTTGCCCGACCCGGTGACGCCCAGCAGCGTCTGAAAGGCCAGGCCGTCGTTCACCCCCTCGACAAGTTTGTCGATGGCCTGCGGCTGATCCCCCGCCGGAGGATAGGGCTGGAACAGTTGAAACGGTGAATCAGGGAACGACACGAACTCGCCCTGGGCCGCCGACTCCGGCATGACCTCAAACGTATCTGGCATGGGGTTATCCCTGGATGAGCCTTTAAAATCTGCGACGCTGCCGGTGGATCGCACCCGCGACGAACCTCGCAGCGTAGCGCAGCGCCGCTGCCCTTGCGAAGGGAAGCCCGCGCGTGCTCCTGCCACCGTTCCTTCAGGAAAGTACCCGATGTCCTTGTTTGACGCCGTCGAAATGGCCCCGCGCGACCCGATCCTCGGGCTCAACGAACAGTTCAATGCCGACCCGAACCCCGCCAAGGTCAACCTGGGTGTCGGCGTCTACACCGACGAGAACGGAAAGCTGCCATTGCTGGCCTGCGTGAAGGCCGCTGAGGCGCAATTGGTCGAAGCGGCACGTGCCCGCGGCTACCTGCCCATCGAT
>CAYJEC010000235.1:0-5512 GCA_964369025.1 uncultured Ideonella sp.
GGGCGCATGAAGGGCTTGGCCTTGAAGCCGGGGTGGTACACGGCCTCGCGCGCCAGGCCTGCCAGAAACAGCGACTTGCGGGCCCGGGGCTTGATCCAGTGCGCGGCGGCGCCGGTAAATTCGAGCATATGCGCGATGTAGGCATGCTTGCCGCCGGCGCGCACTTTGACGCTGACCACGCCGCCCTTGACGCTGGTGCTGATCTTGATGCCGTCGCGCAGGGTGCCGCTTTGCACCGGCACATTGGCCTTGGCCTGGTCGCGCACCGGCACGGCCGCCGCCCGCAGCGCGCCGCGCATGATGTTGCGCTGCATCTTGGGCACCAGCTCGTCAAAGAACTTGTCCAGATCAGACAGGCCCTTGACGTGGACATTGCTGCTGCTCATGTGGCCTCGCCCTCGGTGCTGAATTCTTCGCACATCACCTCGCTGCCTTCGCGGTTGCCCAGGGTGGCCGGGCCGCCCACGATCTTGAGCGTGCGCTGCCGCCCGCCCAGCTCCACCACGCGCATGGTGCTGTCCACATCGGCGCGGTAGCGCATGCGCACACGCACCGGCTGGCGCGCCTGCACCAGCTGGGCGGTGATGTTCTCGCCCCGGCTGGGCAGCACGTCCAACACCTCAGCCCACACCGTGGCCAGCTCCGTCCATGTGATGGTCTGCGTGCCGTAGTCGCTGTTGGTGCTGGTGGACCGCTGGTCGATGCGGATGCGGTCGCGGAGTTTGCCGGCGATCATGCGTCGTCGTCCTCGTCGGCTGGCGCATAGACGCGCTCGCGGTCGAGCAGGCGGTCGACAAACCGGCCCACCAGGGCCGACACGGTGACGCCAGCCAGCAGCTCGGCGCGGTGTTCGTAGGCGGTGGCAATGGCCAGAAGCATCCAGTTCTTGACGCTGGCGGGCACGGCGGCCTGCTGGGCCGACTCGGTGCCACTGGCATAGCCTGCGGTGTAGGTGACCTTGACGCTCCCACGCTCGGGGTGGGTGATGGGCCACATGGTGTTGACAGGCCGCAGCACGCGGCCGGGCACGCTGTCGGTGTCCACAATGTAGGCGCTGGTGGCCAAGGTCTGCCAGTTGGCGTCGGTGTCGCGGTACTGGACGCTGGTGACGCTGAGCAGGTTGGGCCAGGGCAGGAGGATCTGGTCTTCCTCAAAGCAGTCCATGGTTTTGCGCCAGGTCTGCAGCATGATGGAGCGGCGCAGCTCCTGCTCGGCCACTTCGCGTGCGCCGGGGATGATGACGCTGGTAAACAGGCTGTCGTCCGCGCTGGTGTCAACCCGGCAGTGCAGCTTGGCCAGGGTGAGCGACACGGGCTCAAATTCAGGGGCAGCGGTGCGGATGGTGGGCATGGTGGGTTACCTTGTGCAAACGCCCAGCGCGGGCGCTTGCAAAAGGCGCCGCCCGGGGTGGGCGGCGCACAGTGCTGGCGGGTTGATTACGCCGGCGGGTTGACCGTGGGCTTGACTGCGGCGTGGCCCAGAATGCACACCGCGCTGATCAATGCCGCGCTGGCGTTGGCCACCGGGGTAATGGTCAGCTTGGTGTAGCGCTTGGCGCCGATGTAGCCGAGCTTGCGGCACTCGTTGTCATCGTCGAACTGGAAGCCGGCCAGTGCCTCGGTGCCCAGCAGGTCGGCGTCAGCCACATCGGTGTAGGTGGAGTTGTCGTCAGACTCCTGCAGCAACACGGTGAAGGTGGCGTCAGCGTCGGCAATGCTGCCGGTGGCGATGGCGTAGGTGACGGACTCGAAGCCCTTGCGGTCGACAGCCGTGCCCACCTGGGCGGTGGTATCGGCAACAGAGACGGGGGAGATCACACGCTTGAGGGTGATCGAGTTTGACAAGTCTTTCATGATGGTCTTTCAGGAAATGGGGTACGTAAACGATGCGGGGCCACCAGCGCATGCCAGTGGCCCCGTGGCCTGGTGCAACGCCTGCGCGGGGCAGGCTGCGCACATCAGGAGGTGGCGATCTTCAGCAGCTTGATGGCCTCGAAGTTCTGGACACCACCACCAAAGCGGCGGCGGAAGTTGAACTTGGTCTTGCCCTTGGTGGTGACGTTGTCGCGGATCAGCACGGTGCCGCTGCGGTTGACCACCAGGTAACCCTGGGCAAAGTTGCCGTAGGCAATGGCCAGCGCGTTGGCGGCCACCACGGGCATGTTGTCGTCAATCTCCACCGGGCCGCCCAGCAGGCGGCCACCAAAGCCAGCCAGCGGGTCCGGCTGCCACAGGTAGAAGTTGCCCGAGCCGTCCTTCATCTGGCGCACCTTGGCCAGCGTGGCATCGGCCATGACGAACGCAGCACCGGGGCGGTATTGCGACTTCAGGGCGTGCTGCAGGCTGATCAGCGCGTCGCCAGGGTTGCTGGACGCAAAGTCGCTGGCGCCGCCGCCGGCGATGTAGCCCAGGCTGCCCCAGGCGTAGCTGGCGTTGGCCACGGTGGTGTAGTCGGTGATGCCGCGCGCGGAGCCAATGCCGGTTCCGGTGGCAAATTCGGAGCCAGCCAGCTCGGCAAAGGAAATCGAGGCTTCGGCAGCCAGATCCATCTCCAGGTCGACAATGGCGTCATCCAGCGTGCTGTTTAACACCCACGGCTCGGCTTCTGCCTCCGGTGCCGGGAATTCCAGCTCGGCATACTGCGGGGCCGTGGTCTCGCCGCCGGTGGCGCCAGCGCCAACGCGCCGGGCCGTCATGCCCGACTTCTTGACCACCTTCTTGTAGACATCGGTGCCCACGGTGACGTTGCGCGCCAGCCGGCCGATGGCAGACACCACCGACACGACGCGCACGATCTCCTGGTCCATCTCGGGCAGCACCAGGTAGCCGCCGTCCGGGCCCGAGGCTGCGTTCATGGCCTTGCGCTGCAGGTCTTCCAGGCCGTTGGTGTCGCCCTTGCGCAGGAAGCGGCCAAAGGCCTGCTTGTAGTCGCGCATCTCAGGGCTGAGGGCCTTGGGGTCATCAGCGGCCGGTCGGTTGGCTTTCTTGGCCAGCTCCAGCAGGTCGGTGTTCATCTGCTTGAAGTCGGTGTTGATCTTGTCAACGGTGGCTTGCAGGTCAGACACGGCTTTGCCTTCGGCCTTGGCTTTCAGCAGTTCGTCGTTCTTTTTGGTGAACTCGCCCCAGGCTTCGCCCTGCTTTTCGAGCATCTTTTTCAGCTCCAGGGTGTCCACCTCGCCAACGGCCAGGGGGATGAGGCCCAGGCCTGCAAGGGCTTCGGGCGCGATGACGGGGTGACCGGCAATCGCAAAGACGGCCATGACAGCCAGGACGGCCACAAGGGCCCAGTTGAAGTGGTTTCGCGTGAGTTGCACGGCAGTTTCCTTTCGGGGGGTTGAGGTCAACGGGAGATGATTTCGGTGTTGCGCTTGATGGCCGCCGCCAGTTCGTCAAGCTCACGACTGCCAGCGTCCTGCATGGCGATCAGGCTTTTGAAGCCCTGGTTGATAACAACCCGGGCTTCGCTTCGGGAGAGCCCAGCGTCTTGCATGAGCCTCTCGAAATCTCGTTCTGTGAAGCCGGCTGACTTCACGTTGGTGATGCGGGCCTTGCCGTTGGCCGGGAAGGTGACGAGGCTGATTTCAACCAGCTCGACCTCGTGCAGCAGACGGCGCGGCTCTTCGGGCTTGGTGCCCACGGTGTACTTTTTGGGGATGTAGCCAATGCTCAGGCCGGTAATGGCGGGCCGCGGCTTCATCTTCATCAGCGTGTAGGCCTCTTTGCCGCGCTGGATGTCGGCCAGCACGCCTTCGCTGAGCAGGCCTTTGCTGTCCTCGCTGAGCTGGTCCCACACGCCCACGGGCATGTAGTCCTCGCTGGTCATGCCCCAGCCGCCGTGCTGCAGCAGCATGGCCGGGAAGTTGCCCGACTTCTGCGCGGCCTTGAGCGTCTTGGTGAAGGCGCCCTCTTCGATCACGTCGCCATAGCTGTCGACGTTGCCGAACACGGCGCCGTAGCCCTTGAAGCGCATCTCGGCGCCATCGCCTTCGGCCTTGATCTCGGGCACGGTGATGTCGTTGAAGGCGACGCGCTTGCGCTCGATGGTGGCGGTGGTGGTCATGATGTCAGGCTCCAGAATTTCCACCGGCAGGCTCGCCGCTGGGGATGTTGGTGAGGTTGGTCGGGGTCAATGGATCGTCCAGGCCCGCCAGCGGGTTGCGGTCCAGCAGGGCCCGGGCTTCGTTGCGCTCCAGGATGCCGCGCTCGGTCATGCGGGCCAAAAACTCGCCGGTGGCCTTGAGGTCGCCGCGCAGCAGGCCGCCTTCGACCAGCTTGGTGTAGTAGCCGGCCTGGCGCTCGGCCGTGGTCAGCAGGTTGACATCCGCACTCTGCTGGATCCGCTCATACCAGGGCATGAGGGTGTGCACCAGGTGCGCGAGGAACATGGCCTCAGCGCTGGCAAAGGTGGCCGTTTTGTCGCTGTAGCCCACCATGATGGGCAAAACGCGCATGAAGCGGCAGATTTCTTCCAGCTGCAGGTTGCGCGTCTCCACATGCTGGGCGTCGACGCCGCTGGTGGCTTGCTGCGCGTACCACTTGGCGCTGCGGTCAATGACCAGCGCGCCGCCCATGTTTTCCTCGGTGGCCTGCTCTTTGAGCCACTTGACCACGTCTTTCTGCTGCTTTTCGTTCAGCGTGCCTTCGACGGAGTACACGCCCGATGGACGGATGCCGTTTTTGTGGAAGCGGGCATGCGTCTCTTCAGTGGCAATGGCCAGGCCCAGGGCCTCGCGCGCCAGATCCAGCGTGTCCAAGCTGGTGAAGCCGTCCCAGCTGGGCCCGCGCACATGCCAGATGGCGTTTTGCGCCAGGGTCTGCATGTTGCCGTCACGGCCGCGCACGCGGTAGGTCAGCGACCAGTCGGCTTCTTGCTTGACCTCGACCCGGGCTGGATCCAGCAGGAACATTTCGGCCAGGACCTCCCTGCCGCCCAGCTGCACCAGGTTCTTGAACACAAACGCGCCTTTGGGCGCCAGCAGCGTGTGCAGCATAAGCTGCTCGCGGAACTCGAACGATGTCTGCCAGCCGTTGGGGCGGCGGTAGAGCATGTCGAACAGCGGGTGCTGGTCGGCGTCATTGCGGTCAGGGTGGCGCGACACCGCAGACGGCGTCTTGCGCATAACCTTGAAGGGCACCTGCGACACGCCATCGGCCAGCACCCGGCAGCACGCAAACAGGCAGGCCACACGCATGGCCTTTTCGCGGGTAATGCTGATGCCTGCCTTGGACTTGCGGCCCTCGTTCAAGATGCGGTTGAGGATGGAGTAAGCATCCCCACCGCCACCGCCGGCGCTCTTGCGCTGGCCAAACAGGCCCATCAGGCCGCCAATCAGATCCATCACTGGCCCCCGACCATGCTGGAGCCAGTGCAGACGCCTCCGCGGCGATCAGCAGCGGCTTGAGTTTCAAGGTGTTGCATTGGTGGTTTCCCAGAATGACGATTCAGAGCCATCGCCAACCAGAATCCGGCCGATGCCCATGATGGTGGCCACAGGGCCGTCGATCTTGTTTTC
>CAYJEC010000236.1:0-5511 GCA_964369025.1 uncultured Ideonella sp.
GCGCGAATCGTGCAGATGCGGTCAGCCACCAGCCCGCGAATGCAGCCCACGACGGTGTCTCCCTCTTTCGCCACAAGTGCAATCTGAGTCTGAATGTGAGCAGCAAGGGACGCGACTTGCTCCTGCAAGGGTGGGATGTCCCGAGTGCCGCATCGGCGACCTTCTTCCTCAAAGGCACGCAACTGGAGGCTGTGCATGGCCGATGCTTCTTCAGAACTTGCGCGATGGATGGTGTGCATGTCTTGAGTTGCCCAATGTTCGAGCTAAGGGAGCGCCGGCGCTTGGACGCCAGGCCCCGCTTGGCATGAGTGCACCGAGTACCGCCAGGCGGGGCCCGGTAGCCAGCCGTTGGTGCGCCCTGTGGGCGATTCGTTGGGCCGCACCGGACCCAGCCCTCTCACGCCATGCCTTCGCGCTGCATGATGGCCTTGGTGTCGTCGAACCCGATCGGCGCGGATGTGTGCTCGTGAACGATGCGTAGAACATGGCTGCGAGTCTTGAGAACCCAGGACATGCGGTTCTGCATGGACCGAAGCTCCTGGCCTTGGGCCGAAATGGCGGCGTACCTGACGAAGGCGCTCATGCAGGCGAAGTTTGATTCCGCGACGATCTTCACCTCCTCGAACGTGACTTTGACAGTCTCGTTGCCGAGCGACGTGAACCAGCCATCCACTGCAACCCGCCAGGCCGCGGCACCTTCGTACGACCACACTCCCCAGGTGTCGAAGACTCTGACCTCGGGGTCGTAAAGATGCATGAACATCTCTGCATTCTTTGCCAAGACCGCTGACTTGTAGGTGTCGAGCGCCTTCAGAACCTGCTTCTCGGTGTCGCTCATGCGGCCTCCTAGTGACATTCAATCGGGATCGATTCATGCCGCCCAACAGTTGGGCGAATGGCTAGGCATCGCGTCTGCGTGCATGGAAGATGGCGCGGACAAGAGTAGCCAGTCGAATGTGGCCAATGGTTGTTCGACGTGAGGGGCGGCCTGCCGTCGGCGCCCCGCTTGAGCGAAGGGTCGGGCCTCACCGCTGGCTCGCAGCAGCCCTGCGCTCCGCATAGTGCTGTGCCTTGGATGAGTTGCCTGCTCTCCGGTACAGCACCTCGAGTTCCTCGAACACGTACGGGTCGGGCTGGCCGGCGGCATCTGCATCCTTCTCGAGCGCGAGCTGAATCTGAAGTGCTTCATCGGTGCGGTCAAGGCTGCGGAGCGTCCAGGCGACCATCCAACGCGCCACACGGGTGGCCTCGGCGTCCGTCCCTCGTTCGCGAATCTCAAGCGCTTTGTGGAACTGGGTCAATGCTTCGTCGTAGCGGCCCAACTGGTGTAGCGCGTAGCCGACGTTGTTCCTGATGGAAGCTTCCCACCGCCTGGCGCCCGGCTGTTGAGAAGCCATGGAAACCTCCAGCGCTGCCTCAGCCCACTTCAACTGGTCTGCAGGAGCGGTGTCGACGAAGGCAAACATGTGGATCGCGTCAATCGCGAGCGCATCGAGTTTCGCGGCACGCGCCAGTTCCAGCGCGCGGTCGTACTCCTGCCGGGCCCGGGACTTTGCTTCAGCGCTCAAAAGCTTTGCGGAGTGCGCCGCCGAGGCGAACGTTCTTCCAAGTTCAAGGTGGAACCGAACCTTTGCTTCCGGACCGGCTGTCCCCACGGCTTCCTCGATCTCCCGCAAATGCTGGCGCGCGCCATCGAAATCGTTCCTCAGCCCGTATGTCCTGGCAATCTGCGTTCGGAGGATCAAGGCGTCGTCGCCAACCGCCTTTTCCAAGGCGGCCCGGAACCGCTGCTCACTGACGTCGGGGTTCGCAAAGTCCCAGAGCGGGGCGAGGTCAATGGCCATTGCCGCGTTGGCCCAGAGTCCGACGAAGAGCGAAGCAAGTATGGAGGCCCGCATGCGTGTGCTTGTGACACCAAACGTTCGACGTATCTGGCCTGCAGAAGGCCGATCAGACGCCACTTTGCACCTGCATCGCCTTGAGGACAAGCCCATGCACGAACCGGTTGTGCGACCTGAACTTTGGTGGAAACGGAAGACGGTAGTGATCACAGATCGCCTTGGCGATGGCGGGCGATCTGGACTGCCCGAACTTGCAGTGCACGATGATGGTCTGGGAGTGAGTGGCACTCGCTAAGACGAAAGCGGCAATTTCCCGTGCTTGGGCTTCAGAAAGCTCGGCCAGCGCTGCTTCGAACTTCCCTGGCGGCGTTTCGTCGGGGTCCACATCATCAAACTGAATGCGAAGGACATCGCGCCAGCCATCATTGAGATCCGCCAAGGCAGACCCTGGGCTGGTTACCGAAATGATGGATTCAACCCCTTGGGGGATCATCGCTTCCGCCCAATCCTGGCTCAGGAAGATCACATCGCGAAGCACGGCCATGGGGTGCCTGGGCCTCACTCTGGGCACCTGAGCCCAACCACCGTGTTCACTTCACCTGCTCGCCACTCCGTCTCGCGCCAACGGTAGACACCCGGAGCGACGATGGAAAGCTCCCACTCCACAGGTTGACCATTGCGCTTCTTTCGTGTCTCACCGTCATACCGAATGGTCAGCGTGCGCTCGGTGGATGAGACGACCGTGGCCTCAAACTTCTCTGTTTCCCCGAGCTCGGTCTTCCACTTTCGATCAAAGCGCAGCAGGAGCCGCCTCCCATCTGCCGAAAACTCATGCCTGACACGGAGATTCTGCGGACCGCAGGTCACATCGGTGTTGAAGCTCTCGGCCCACCAGCCAGACAGTTGCTTTGCGTCGAACTGGAGTGCAGGCTGGCCGACAGCAGCTTGGCTGAGCAGACACGCGATGGCAAGTGTGTAGGCTGGCGTGGTGATATTCATGATCGCGGGGGAAAGAGATGGGTGACCGGCGTGCCGCATCCTGCGGGAAGCCCGTGTCACCGACCGCCGTAATGGAGCCACCGATGTTCGGCGTAATGGAGCCAGCAGCAGGTGGGTAAAACGACGCCCCGAGGGGGTTAAGACTGGGTCGATTTTGCAGCCTTTTGAGGGCCGGATTTGACAGGGTTGTCGAGCTGCTTGGGCGCGCGGTAGGACTGCCCGTCCAGCACCAGGCAGTAGGCGTTGTGACGCAGCCGGTCCAGGCTCGCACTGGCCAGTAGGCGATTCGCCGGGAAGGCCTGGTCCCACTCGGGGAAGTCCAGATTGCTGGTCACAATGGTGCTGGCCTGCTCGTAGCGCTCGGCAATCAGGTCGTGCAGGTCTTCGTCGGCCGGCGCCCGCAGCGGCTTGAGGCCGAAGTCGTCGATGATGAGGAGCGGCACCCGCGTCAGCGTCGCCAGCTTGCGTTCATAGCTGCCGGTCGCCCTTGCCGCGTTCAGGCTCTGCGTGAGGCTGGCGCAGGTCGTGAAGACCACGTCCTCGCCCTGACGAACCGCGCAGTGCCCCAGCGCCTGCGCCAGATGGCTCTTGCCCGTGCCGCAAGGCCCGACGATCAAGACCGGCGCCTTCTCGTTCAGGTAGCGGCCTGTCGCCAGGTCATGCACCAGGGAGCGGTTCAGATGGGGCAAGCGCTCGAAGTCGAACTGGTCCAGCGTCTTGGTGGTGCGGAACTGCGCACGTCGAAGCCGCGAGGTGAACTTCTTCTGCTCACGCCGGGCCACTTCGTCACCGATCAGCAAGGCCAGGAAGTCGGTGTAGGCCAGCTTGCTGTGGATGGCCTCCCGGTTGCGGGCTTCCAGCGAGTCCAGGATGCCGGACAGGCGCAGCTGCTTGAGCTGGGGTCCAAGTTCAGGGGCGGGGTTCATCGCGTTCTCCTTCAGGGTCAATGCAGCAGGTCCTGCTGCGGGTGGGGGAAGAGTTCCGCCGCAGCGCGCGTGAAGCGGGTGCGGCCATAACCAGCGGGCGTGGCCGGCGGCGTGTCGGCGCGCAGATCGGCGCCGGTGCTCAGAATCGTCTTGACGGTGCGGTAGTACGGCGAGTCATGCGCCAGCGCGCGGGCGCACGCCGCTTCCAGGCGGTCTCGGCCATAGGGCTTGAGCAGGGCCAGCACGCCCTGCGCAGCACGCAGCCGCTCCAGGATGTGATCGCTCAGCAGTTGCGCGATCAGCGCCTTGCAACTCGGGCCAATGCGCTCGGCCTGGGCGGTGCACCAGGCGCGGTCCCTTCCGAAGAAGGCCTGCGCCTCGGGCGGCAGGTGCTCGCGCACGCTCACGCGCTGACCAGGCTTCAGCCCTCGGGGGTGCGTGGCGACATGGCGGTAGTCCTCGAACAGCGCCACCGCCGCATCGGTGGCCCTGAGCCACAAGGTCTTGCCCACCAGCGTGAACGGCGCCGAGTACAGGACGCGCTCGAACTGCACATGGCAGTCCCGGTGCACGCTGACCCGGTGCCAGGAGCCCAGGTCGGGCGCGACGGCCGGCAGGACCCTGAGCAGCGGGGCTTCCAGCGCGAAGAGCTCCAGCGGGCTGCGCCGGGTCGTGCCGTGGCAACGCACGCCGGCCTCGCTCATGACCCAGGCCTTGGCCTGCGCGTTGAGGTCGGCCAGGTCGCGGAAGCTCCGCAGGGCCAGGAAGTTGCCCTTGAGGTATTTGACGCCGGCCTCGACGATGCCCTTCTTCTGCGGGTCATGCGGCGGGCAGGCGTCGATCTTGAAGCCGTAGCCCTCGGCACACTCGGCATAGGCGCGCTGCACGGTCGGGTCCTGGGCGCAGGCCCGGGTGATGGCGCACTTGGCGTTGTCGATGATGACGCGCGCCGGAACACCGGCGAACCACTCGAAGGCGCGGCGGTGACAGCCCAGCCAGGTGGCCACGGTCTGGTCCCAGACGAACTCGACGTACTGGTGGCGGCTGTGCGCCAGCGTCATCACGAAGGCCCAGGTGCGCCGGGGTTGGCCATCCGGGTGCACAAGAGTCGGGCCGGCGCCGAAGTCCACCTGCGCTGCCTCACCTGGCTCGAACTCCAGCCGGCAGGTGGTCTCGGGCGGCAGGTTCGAGCGGATGTCGGCCAGCAGCCGGCGCACGGCGGAGTAGCTGCCGGCCCAGGCGTGCTGGCGCCTCAGCGCGGCGTGGATGGCCGTGCCCGAGACGCCTTGCTCGACCCAGGCGCTGAGCAGGGCGCGGTGCGGCTCCAGGGTGGAGATGGTGGTACTGGCACGCCGGGGTTCACCCAGGGCAATGGCGATAGTCTCATCGTCGGGCAGCGGCTGCTGGACATCGAGCCAGCCGCGAGCGCTGGCCAGCTCGCGCCACTGCGACGTCTTGCGACGGCCCATCAGGCGGGCAGCCGCGATCTCCCGGTCGGACTCGCCCTGGCGCATGCGCAGCAGGGCCTGTCGGTAGTGATGCATCTCGAATCTCCTGCGCGCCATCCCTGAGCCTCCGGGCAAAGGCCCAAAGGGTAGAGACGGCGGCGGTCAATTCGGGTGTCGTTCAACGGCCTGCTCCTGGGCCGGTGGCTCCATTACGCCGATCCGCGACTGGCTCCAATACGGCGATCACGCCGTGGCTCCATAACGCCGGTCAGCGGGTGGCGCCTATATGCCGATCAC
>CAYJEC010000237.1:0-5492 GCA_964369025.1 uncultured Ideonella sp.
ATCCTCCAGGCCATGGGTGTGCGCGTGGTGCTGGTGCACGGTTTCCGGCCCCAGGTGAACGAACAACTGGCCGCCAAGGGCCATGCCTCCCGCTTCTCGCACGGCATGCGCATCACCGACGGCGTGGCACTCGACTGCGCCCAGGAGGCTGCCGGGCAATTGCGCTTCGAGATCGAGGCGGCGTTCTCGCAGGGCCTGCCGAACACGCCAATGGCCAATTCCACAGTGCGTGTCGTGTCGGGAAACTTTCTCACGGCGCGGCCGGTGGGCATCGTCGACGGGGTCGACTTCCAACACAGCGGCGTGGTCCGCAAGGTGGATTCGACGGCCATCCGGCGCGCCATCGACATCGGCGCGATGGTGCTGCTGTCCCCTTTCGGCTTTTCGCCCACAGGCGAAGCGTTCAACCTGTCCATGGAAGACGTGGCCACGCAGACAGCCATAGCGCTGCAGGCCGACAAACTGTTGTTCATCACCGAGGTGGCCGGCATCCACGAGGACGCGACCAACCCGGAGAGCCCGGTCGACACCGAGCTGTCACTGGCCGAGGCCGAGCGGTTGATCGCCTCGCTGCCCAGCCCGATGCAGCCCACCGACACTGCGTTCTATCTGCAACACTGCGTCAAGGCCTGCCAAGGCGGGGTTGAGCGCTCGCACATCCTGCCCTTCGCCACCGACGGCGCACTGCTGCTGGAGGTCTTCACCCACGACGGCATCGGCACCATGGTGGTCGACGAGAAGCTGGAGAGCCTTCGCGAGGCCGGTTCGGACGACGTCGGCGGCATCCTGCAACTGATCGAGCCGTTCGAGCGTGACGGTACGTTGGTCAAGCGCGACCGCACCGAGATCGAACGGGATATTGCCAACTACACCGTCATCGAACACGACGGCGTGATCTTCGGCTGCGCCGCGCTCTACCCCTACCCTGAGGCCCGCACCGGCGAAATGGCCGCGCTGACGGTGTCCCCACAGGTGCAGGGCCAGGGCGACGGTGACAAGATCCTCAAGCGTGTGGAGCAGCGCGCCCGCACCATGGGGATGGACAGCATCTTCGTGCTGACCACCCGCACGATGCACTGGTTCATCAAGCGCGGCTTCGTGCAGGTCGATGCCGACTGGCTGCCTGATGGCCGCAAGCGCAAGTACAACTGGGACCGGCGCTCGCAAGTGCTGGTCAAGAAACTCGGCTGATCAAGGAGAGCCTCATGGCCCGTATCGTCCAATGCACGTACCTGAAGAAGGAGGCCGACGGCCTCGATTTCGCGCCCTACCCCGGTGAACTCGGCAAGCGCATCTTCGACAACATCAGCAAGGAAGCTTTCGACCTCTGGAAGAAGCATCAGACCATGCTGGTCAACGAGAACCGGCTGAACCTTGCCGATGCCCGTGCCCGCCAGTACCTGGCCCGTCAGATGGAGCAGTTCCTCTTCGGCGGCGCGGCGGATCAACCCACCGGCTACGTGCCCCCCGCCGCTTGAATGGTGGCAACCGGGGCGCCGGGTTCGATCGGGATCGAATAATGCAATTAGGAACTATTCGCATTATCAAGTAGACTACCGAGCAGTTCATCCCCCTTGCCCGGAGTTCAGCCCATGCGCCTCTTTCGCCTTCCCGTTGCCCAGCTGGCCGCGCTTGCGGCACTCGCCCTCTTCGGCTCCGCCGCCCAGGCGCAGCAGCAGGTGCTCAACCTCTACTCGGCGCGCCACTACCAGACGGACGACGCCCTTTACGACAATTTCACCAAGTCCACCGGCATCAAGATCAACCGGGTGGACGCGGACGATGCAGGCATCCTGGCACGCCTCAAGAGCGAAGGTAGCGCCAGCCCGGCGGATGTGATTCTTCTGGTTGACGCGGCGCGCCTGTGGCGCGCAGAGGTGGACGGATTGTTTCAACCAGTGAAGAGCCCTCTCCTTGAAACCCGCATTCCGACCACGCTGCGCAGCAAGGACAACGGCGAAGGATCCCAGTGGTTCGGTTTCTCGACCCGCGCGCGCTTGATTGTCTTCAACAAGCAGAATGTGCCGACCGCCGATGTGGATACCTATGAGGAACTGGCCGATCCCAAGAACCGCGGGCGCGTTTGTACCCGCTCTGGATCACACCCGTATAACCTTTCACTGTTCGGCGCGATGATGGAGCACCTCGGTGCGGCAAAGACCGAAACCTGGTTGCAGGGCCTGGTGTCGAACATGGCGCGCCCACCCAAAGGCGGCGACACCGATCAGATCAAGGCGGTTGCAAGTGGGGAGTGCGCTGTCGCGTTGACGAACAGCTATTACTTGGCTCGTCTGATGCGCTCAGACAAAGCCGAAGACATGGCGATCGTCGACAAGATCGGTGTCTCGCTTCCGAACCAGGCCTCCACCGGCACGCATGTCAATATCGCTGGCGGAGCCGTCGCTCGCCATGCAAAGAACCGGGCTGCTGCGGTCAAGTTCCTTGAGTATCTGGCCAGCGACACTGCCCAAGCGTATTTTGCCAACGGCAACAACGAATGGCCCGCCGTGGCCGGCTTGAAAATCAGCAACCCCGCGCTCGACAAAATCGGCAAGTTCAAGACCGAAAGTGTGCCGATCTCCGTCATTGGCATGAACCAGATCAAGGTTCAACAAATGCTCGACCGGGTTGGATACAAGTGATTGCTCGAATCTGACCCTTGCAGTGGAATCCCATGCGATATGATCCGGTCGCCCTCCGGGTGTTTCAGGAGATACTGTATGGAATCCATTCAAGAACTACTGGCGCAAAAAGCGGCGCTGGAAAAGAAGATCGCCGAAGCTCAGCGCAACGCCAAGGCGGACGCCATCGCCAAGGTGAAGTCGCTGATGGCAGAGTACGGCCTGACGGCCGCGGATCTGGCCGGCAAGTCCCCTGCTGCCAAGAGCGAAGCGGGCAAGAAGGTGGCGGCCAAGTACCGGGACCCCGCCTCCGGCCAGACCTGGAGCGGCCGCGGGCTCAAGCCCAAGTGGCTGCAGGCGGCGCTGGTCTCCGGCAAGTCCTTGGGCGACTTCGCACTGTGACGGCACCACTTCTCGCACCCTGGGTGTGAGAAGATTCGTTTCCCGCATCGGGGCAGCTTCGGCTGCCCCGATTCGTTTGCGCCTCCATCGCCATCCAGTCACCGCCTTGATCCCGTCCGGCTTCATCCAGGATTTGCTCGCCCGAACCGATGTGGTCGGGGTGGTCGGCCGCCACGTCGAACTGAAGAAGGCGGGTATCAACTACAAGGGCCTGTGCCCGTTCCACGGCGAGAAGTCGCCCAGTTTCATCGTCAGCCCCTCTCGCCAGACTTACCACTGCTTCGGCTGTGGCGTCCACGGGGACGCGATCCGCTTCCTCACCGAACACCACGGCCTCAGTTTCATCGAGGCGGTCAAGGATCTGGCCCAGGAAGCCGGCCTGGTTGTTCCGGAAGACGAGGCCACACCACAGGAACTGGCCCAAGCCGCCCGTGCGCGTGAGCAGCATGCGTCCCTGAACGACGTGCTGGAAAAGGCGGCCGACCACTACCGGCGAACCCTCAAGGCGACGCCCCGGGCGGTCGACTATCTCAAGGGGCGGGGCCTCACTGGCGAGATCGCAGCCCGCTTCGGCCTCGGCTACGCGCCAGAAGGCTGGCGCAGCCTGGCCAGCGTGTTTCCGCGTTACGACGACCCGGTGCTGGCCGAGTCGGGCATGGTCATCGTGCAGGGCCAGGACGAGGGCAGGAGCGACGCCGAGCAAAAGCGATACGACCGCTTCCGCGACCGCATCATGTTCCCGATCCGAAATGTCAAAGGCGAGACCATCGCGTTCGGCGGCCGGGTGCTCGACAAGGGCGAGCCCAAGTACCTGAACTCGCCCGAGACGCCGATCTTCGTGAAGGGCCGGGAACTGTACGGCCTCTATGAAAGCCGCAGCGGCCTGCGCACCAAGGGCTATGCCCTCGTGACCGAGGGCTACATGGATGTCGTGGCACTGGCCCAGCTTGGCTTCCCGAATGCCGTGGCCACCTTGGGCACGGCCTGCACCGCCGACCATGTTCAGAAGCTGCTGCGCTTCACCGAGCAGGTGGTTTTCAGCTTCGATGGCGACGCCGCAGGCCGCCGGGCCGCTGGCCGGGCACTCGAAGCCGCCCTGCCCCATGCGACCGACACCCGCAGTTTCCGCTTCTTGTTCCTGCCAGCCGAACATGACCCGGACAGCTACGTGCGCGCTTTCGGTGCCGACGCTTTCGAGGCCTTCGTCCGCAACGCCGTGCCTCTTTCCCGGCAATTGCTGGAGCATGCGGCCGCAGAGTGTGACTTGAGCAGCGCCGAGGGGCGGGCCCGCATGCTGTCGCAGGCCCGCCCGTTGTGGCAGGTGCTGCCAGACGGCGCCCTGCGCATCCAGTTGCTGGGGGAGTTGGCATTGCGTGGGGGGCTGCCTGCCGAGGAACTGGCCCGGCTCTGGCAACCCAGCGCGGGGCGAGGTGCTGCGCAACGTGTGGAGCCCCAACCCGACGGCGGTTCGGGCGAGCCGGGTTCGCGCCGCCCGCGATGGCAACGCCACGGTGAAGCCCCGCAGCGCCCGCAAGGGCGCCGGCAAGCCCCCAAGCGGCCCGAAGACCGCGTCCTTCAGATGCTTTTCGGCCAACCTGCATGGTGGGACACGCTGGCCAGCGACGAGCACGATCTGCTGCACCATCTGCCTCCGCCGCATGGCCCATTGGTCGCCTGGTTGGAGCGAGACCTGGCTGAGCACGGTGTGCGGCCCTGGGCCGTGGTGCGCGAGGCCCTGGCCGACGACCCGGCCCTGGATGCCGAGGCGCGCGCCCTGGCAGACGGCGACGCCGATCCCGATGCATCGATCGAAGGGCTGCGTCGAGCGGTCGACCTGCTGCTGGAGCGGCGCCTCAAGGCACTGACCAAGGAACTGGAAGTCGCCGCCGAGACCGATCCAGACGCTCGGCGCCAGTTCGTGGTGGTCTACCGGCAGTGGCTGGAGGTCAAGACCCGCGTGCAGAAGGCACCCACTGAAGCCGAATGAGCTCCGATGTGCCCATCGTGAGCCGGTTGGCCGCGCGCGCTGGGTATAATCCACGTTTCAGCGGCAAGAGTGACAGCAGCACCTCCGGACCCGGCCACCCGCGACACGGGCACCATTCGGCCACCTTCCCCGCCAGGGCTGCGATTTTCAACGTTCACGCCATCTTGCCTGCCCGACCTGTGCCGCCGTTTCCATCCTCGGTGGCGAGTTGGTGCGCTTTATCGACTGTCGACATCGTCCCGCGTTGTGTGTGCCGAAAAATTGGCACGCCTGCCGCGCTGGATATCGCCGGTATGCGCGCCACGGGCTGTTGAAGGATCACCTCATCGAGACCTTGCATGACCGCCAAGAAGCCTGCCGCTGCCACCAAGACCCCCGCCACCAAGGCCCCGGCCGCCAAGACCGCTGCCGTCAAGCCTGCCGCGGCGAAGCCCAAGGACGACTCCAAGAAATCGCCCGCCAAGGGCAAGGCCGAGCCTGTT
>CAYJEC010000238.1:0-5471 GCA_964369025.1 uncultured Ideonella sp.
CAAGCGCGGCACCGGCGGCACCGGCGGCGTGAGCTACCTGCGCAAGATGCTGGACACGGTTCTGTTCCCGGAGATCTGGACGCTGCGGACCAGCCTGTAGCGCGGTTTCAGCGCGGATCAGCCGGCCGCATCGTAGGCCCGCTTCAACCAGCCCTTCACAGTGGCATCGATCTCGGCCGTGCTGCTGACCCGCGTCGTCGCCTGGCACATTCCACCCGGCGGCTGGATCTTCAGCCGCTCGTGCGGGGGCAGGTCCTTCGCATTGAGCCCGATCTCGATGCTGTCCTTGGTGGCCGGGCCGACCATCGCGAACTGCTTCTTGCGCCGCAGGCTCAGGTAGGCCTTCTTCGGGGCCACCTCGTGATCGCCGAGACCTGCGACCACCTTCATCACCGCATCGTGCAGCGGCCGCAATCCGGCCTTGGCACCGGTGTAGATGGCATCCAGCGGGTCCCCCTCGGCGGCCGGTGGTGCCGCCGCCCGCACGCCGTCCAACCCGGGCGGGATCTTGCCGAGGGTCAGCGCCACCGCGTTGGCGTCGCCATAGCCCAGCTTGTACTGCTCCATCAGCCAGGTTCGCTTCTCGCCCACCTTCGCCAGCCCGGTGGCCGTCACGGCGGCATGCAACGCTTCCAGCGTCTGGCCGGTCTTGGCCTGGATGTTGCGCAATTGGGTCAGGGCGGCAGCTTGGGGGTCGGCCATACGGGCTCCTTATCAAGGCACGGTGATCCTGCACACGGGCGAGATCGTCCCATACCAAGGTCTTCCGGCCAACCCTAGAATTCGCCATCCCCATTCCTGATGGCCAGGCGCCCATCCCGCGCGGGCCGCACCTTTTCCCGGAGCCGCACGATGGACACCCGCACCGCCCCTGCCCGCCTTCGCGTCGCCCGCCTGCGCGAGGTGATGGCCGCTGCCCAGATCGACGCCATCCTGGTGCCTTCGAGCGACCCTCACCTGTCCGAGTACCTGCCTGGCCACTGGCAGGGCCGCGAATGGTTCTCGGGCTTCACCGGCTCCATGGGCACGCTGGTGGTGACCATCGGTGAGGCGGCCTTGTTCGCCGACAGCCGCTACTGGACCCAGGCCGAGGCCGAACTGCAAGGCAGTGGCATCCAGTTGGTCAAGATCCCCACCGGCGCCGCCACCCACCATCTCGATTGGATCGCCAGCCATCTGCGCAAGGGCCAGGCCCTCGCGGTGGACGGGCAGGTGCTGGGCCTGGCCGCAGCCAAGCAACTGCGTGAAAACACTGACCGGGCCGGCATCCGCCTGGTCACCCAGGTCGATCTGCTGGAGGGCGCCTGGGCCGAGCGTCCCGGGCTGCCGGCGGCCGCCGTCTACGACCACGTGCCGCCGCAAGCGCCGATCGGCCGGCCGGCCAAGCTGGCCCTGCTTCGCGACGCGATGGCGCGGCACGGCGCCACCCACCACTTCGTCTCCACCGTCGACGACATCGCCTGGATCACCAACCTGCGCGGCGCCGATGTGGACTACAACCCCGTCTTCCTCGCCCATCTGATGATCAGCCATCACGCCGCCACGCTGTTCGTCGGCTCCGGCAAGGTGAACGCGGCCCTCGAAGCGGCCTTGGCCGCCGATGGCATCGTGCTGGCCGACTACGCCGGGGCCGCTCCCGCACTGGCGGCCCTGGGCGGCGGCACCCGGCTGCTGGTCGACCCGCGCCGCGTCACGCTGGGCCTGCGCGAGTCGGTGCCCGAGGGCGTCGATGTGATCGAGGCCATCAACCCCAGCACCTTGCTGAAGAGCCGCAAGACGGCGGCCGAGGCCGCGTTCGTGCGCGAAGCGATGGTGCAGGACGGCGTGGCCATGTGCCACTTCTACGCCTGGTTCGAGAAGGCCCTGGCCGCCGGCGAGCGCATCACCGAGCTCACCATCGACGAAAAGCTCAGCGGCGAACGCGCCAGACGCCCAGGCTTCGTGGGCCTGTCGTTCCCTGTCATCGCCGGCTTCAACGCCAACGGCGCGATGCCGCACTACCGTGCTAGCAGCGATTCGCACGCGGTGATCGAAGGCAACGGCCTGCTGCTGATCGACTCGGGCGGCCAGTACCTGGGCGGCACCACCGACATCACCCGCGTCTGGCCGGTCGGCCAGATCAGCGCCGGACACCGGCGCGACTACACCCTGGTGCTCAAGGGCACGTTGCAACTCAGCCGTGCCCGCTTCCCGCGCGGAACGCTGAGCCCCATGCTCGATTCACTGGCCCGGGCGCCCCTTTGGGCCGAAAGCCTGGATTACGGCCACGGCACCGGCCATGGTGTGGGCTATTTCCTCAACGTGCACGAGGGCCCGCAAAGCATCAGCAAGGCCATTCCCGACGCCAACATGGCGATGGAGTCCGGCATGATCACCTCGATCGAGCCGGGCCTGTACCGCCCCGGCCAGTGGGGCGTGCGCATCGAGAACCTGGTGCTGAACGTCAACGCGCCGTCCAGCGAGTTCGGCGAGTTCCTCGAATTCGAGACCCTCACACTGTGCCCCATCGACACCCGTTGCCTGGACCACGGCCTGATGCGTGCCGACGAGATCGGCTGGCTCAACCGCTACCACGCGATGGTGCGCGAGCGCCTGGCGCCCCACCTGAGCGGTGACGGCCTCGCCTGGCTGGTGGAACGCACCGAGCCGGTGAGCCTGTGAAGCTGCTCTTCGTCGCCGACCCGCTGTCGGGCTTCAAGACCCAAAAGGACTCCACCTTTGCGATGATGCGCGAGGCCGCGCGTCGCGGCCACACGTTGTTCGCCTGCGAGCCCTCGGGCCTGGCCTGGCAGCGGGGCGGCCATGTCACCGCGTGGACCCAGGCCATCGCGCTGACCGGCCGCTCTGGCGATGGGGTGCACGACTGGTACACGGTGCTGGCCGAAGCTCGCCACGCGCTGGCCGACTTCGACGCGGTGGTGATGCGCAAGGACCCGCCGTTCGACAGCGAGTACTTCTATGCCACCCACCTGCTGGAGCGTGCCGAGGCCGAGGGTGCCCACGTCTTCAATTCGCCACGCGCGCTGCGCGACCACCCGGAGAAGCTGGCGATCCTCGAGTTCCCGGAGTTCATCGCGCCGACGCTGGTCACACGCAGCGCCGACGATGTGCGCGCCTTCCATTCAGAGCAGCGCGACATCATCCTGAAGCCGCTGGACGGTATGGGCGGCATGGGCATCTTCCGGGTCAAGGACGACGGGCTGAACCTCGGCAGCATCATCGAGACGCTGAACCGTGATGGCGCGCAGACCCTGATGGTGCAGCGGTACCTGCCCGAAATCGTGTCCGGCGACAAGCGGGTGCTGGTGATCGGCGGCGAGCCGGTGCCGTTCTCGCTGGCCCGCATCCCACAGGGCAGTGAGGTGCGCGGCAACCTGGCCGCCGGCGGCAAAGGCGTGGCGCAGCCGTTGACCGAACGCGACCGCGAGATCGCAGCCGCCATCGGGCCGAAGCTGGCCGCACGCGGCCTGTTGCTGATCGGGCTGGATGTCATCGGCACCCATCTCACCGAAATCAACGTCACCAGCCCGACCTGCTTCCAGGAGATCAACGACCAGGCGGGGTATGACGTGGCCCGCCGTTTCATTGACGCGCTGGAAGCGGCGGCTACCTCCTAGACGAACCCCAGGTTTCGCTGGCCGGCGTCGAAGTTCGCGAGGTTCGGCAACACGGTCAGCAGGTCACTGTCGGAGACGCCGAACCAGCGGCCGAGGGTGGCCGCGACCTGCTCGGTGGCGGTGGTGGGCAGCAGGCGGCCTTGGCCCACGTCGTCGATGCCGTCGTGGGCCACCACCGGCGGCGTGCCGTAGTAGCGCTGGCCATTCACCGCGCCGCCCTGCACGAACTGCATGCCGCCCCAGCCATGGTCGCTGCCGTCGTTGTTCACGGTGAGGGTGCGGCCGAAGTCGCTGGCGGTGAAGGCGGTGACCTGGTCGCTGACGCCGAGTTCGATCATCGCCGCATCGAAGGCCGACAAGGCCGAGCCCAGCTGGCTCAGCAGGGCGGGGTGCAGGTCGTTCAGGCTGTCATGGTGATCGAACCCACTCAGCGAGACGAAGAACACCTGGCGTTTGGCGCCCACTGACCCGGCCGCGCTGATCATGCGGGCCACGAATCGCAGTTGCCGTGCCAGGCTGTTGTTGGCCGGGAAAACGGTGGTCAGAACAGGTGCTGCGGCGAGCGCGGCATTCAGTGCACCCTCGGACTCGATGGCCCGGCGTGTGACGCGGTTGTATTCGGCCTCGAACAGGTGGCTGCGGTCCTGGGTGATCAGCGTGCGCAAGGCGTCCGACGCGGCACTGGAGCCGAACAGTGGCGCTGCCAGGCCGCTGACCGCCTGTGGGCCGTCAGCGCCCACCTGGTATTGCACAGCCTGATGGCCGGTCATGAAGACCGCGTTGCTGGTGACGTTGACGCAGCTGAAGGTGGCGTTGTCGTTGCCCGCCAGCAGCAAGTCGGCCAGGCGCCCGCCCCAGCCTGAGTGCGCGCCCTCGGTGGCACCCGATTGCCAGACCGACTGCTGGTCGTTGTGCGAGAACAGCTTGCGCGGCAAGGGCACCGAGCCGGCGTTGTACTGGGCCTTGGTGGTCGGCTGGATCAAGGTGCCCACGTTCAGCAAGGGGGCCATGCGGCCGGCGTCGAACAGGGCTTTCAGCGGTGCCAGCTCAGGCGCCAGCGCGTACTGGCGGGCCGCGCCGGTGGCGTCCAGTGGCACCGTGCTCGGTACCAGCACGGTGGAGGACAACTGGGCCCGGGCGTAGGCGAGCGTCGGCCGCAGCGACTGGTAGCGTCCGTGGCTGCTGGTGTCATAGGGCACCAGGGTGTTGGAGTAGTCGTTGCCACCGTAGAGGAAGACACAGACCAGGGCCTTATAGTCACTCGCGCCGGCGGCAGCGGCCTCGCCCAGTGCAGCGAAGTTCAGCGCCCAGGGGGCGGCGGCACCGGTCACGGCCAGGCGCGAGACGCGTTGCAAGAAGTCGCGGCGGGTGGTGGGGGACAGGGTAGAAGTCATCGCGGGCCCTCGTTCACTTCTGCACCAGGTTTTCCGGGGTGGCCATCACCAGCATCAGCGAGGCTTTGATGCGGTTCAGGCGCGACGCCGCCGTCCCCTTGGGCATGCTGTCGATGGCGGCCACGATGGTGGCCAGGGTGTCGCTGCCCAGCCGGTTGGCGGCCAGCACCAGGTTCAGTTCGTCGGCCAGGCTGGCCGCGTCGTCTGCAAGCGGCATCAGGCTGGTGTAGTCGGCCGTCAGGTCGCCGACACCGCCTTCGAGCAGCCGCTGGAAGAAGTTCAGGAAGCCGATCACCGAGGATTCGCTGGTGATCTGGAACTCAGGCGCGACCAGATCGGCCTCGGCGATGGCCGTGTTGGGCGGCACATAGCCCGGCCGGAAGAAGTTGAACACCGAGGGCGAGCGCAAAGGGCCCTGGCCCAGGCCCTCCGACGGGTCGCTGGTGTTGCCCATGGCCCA
>CAYJEC010000239.1:0-5437 GCA_964369025.1 uncultured Ideonella sp.
GACGGGTATGAGCCTTATCTCCGCATTCATCAGCCACCAGATATGGCTCCAGCGCAACGCCACGAGCGAGGTGAGCGAGCTGCGCCCGTTCATCGAGCAGATGCGCAAAGAGGTGAAGCAGGCGGTGCTGGCGTTCGGCGACGAGAGCCGCACCAAGGCCAAGCTCACCAAGATGCTCAAGGACTTGACCGAGACGCTATACGCACTCGGCAACGACTGGGATGAGAAGTTGGTTGCCGATTTGCAGGAGCTGCTGCGGCAATGGATGCCCCACGCCGGTGGCATCAGCTGGGGCGGCACGGCCCTGGCCGACCACACGCTGGAGGCCCTGCGCGCCGGCATCGCCTGGGTGCCGCAAGAGCCCATCCTGTTCTCCGCCAGCGTCGCCGAGAACATCGCACTGGCCTGTCCCGCTGCGACGCATGCGCAGATCGAGGCCGTGGCTGAGCTGGCCGCCGTGCACGAGGACATCGTCCGCCTGCCACGGGGCTACGACACACCGGTGGGCGAGCGCGGCGTCACCCTCTCGGGTGGCCAGCGGCAGCGGGTCGCCATTGCCCGCGCGTTGCTGGCCGACGCACCGCTGCTGTTGCTGGACGACGCTCTGTCAGCGGTCGACACCGAGACCGAGCACCGCATCCTGACGCATCTGCGCGACCAGCGGCAGGGGCGCACCGTCATCATCGTCAGCCATCGGCTCTCTGCCTTGGCCGATGCCGACCAGATCGCGGTGCTGCGGCATGGCCACCTGGCCGAGCGGGGTACCCACGAGGAACTGCTTGCCAAGGGCCTGGCGCACAGCTGGTATGCGCAGCAATGGCGCATCCAGCAACTGGAGGCGTCGATTGAGCAGGGCTGAAGCAGCAGACTCTCCGGCGCGCCGCGCAGCCGCCCTGCTCTGGCGCGCAGCCCGGCCAGAGGCACGCCACCTGTGGGTGGGCCTGGTCTGGCTGGCGCTGGCGGCAGGGCTGGATGCACTCGGCCCGGTGTTGGGCAAGGCCTTCATCGACCGCTATCTGCTGCCCCGAGACCCTGCCATCGGCGCGATGGCAGGCCTGCTCATCGGCGCGCTGCTGGCAGGATGGATTGCCAGCTGGGTACGCTACGGCCAGTTGGCCCGCCTGGCCGGCGTGGCGATGCGCTCGGTTCAACGCATACGCGAGGCCGTCTACAGCCATGTGCTGCGCCTGCCCATGAGCTTCTTCGACACGGCGATCACTGGTCAGTTGGTCAGCCGGGTGACGAACGACACCGAAGCCGTCAAACAGCTCTACGTGCAGGTGCTGTTCGTGATGCTGGATTGCCTGATCATGCTGGCCGGCCTGCTGCTGACCATGGCCTTCCTGGACTGGCGCCTGATGCTGATCGTCACCACGCTGATACCGGCGGTGTTCGGCATCGTGTACCTCTATCAACGCCTCTCGGCACCGGCGGTGGCGCGCACCCGTGAACTGCGCAGCGAGTTGAACGCCCAGACCGCAGAATCCATCGGTGGCATGGCGGTGCTGCAGGCCACTGGCGCGGCCACCCACTATGGCGAGCGCTACGCCCGCATCAACCAGGCGCACTACGCATCACGGCAGACGGAGCTGCGCGCCAACGCCTGGCTGCTTCGCCCGGCATTGGATCTGCTGAACGTGGCCATGCTGGCGGTGGTGATCGCTGTCTTCGGCTTGCGGGGAAGCGGTGGCACCCTGGCGCCGATCGAGGTCGGTGTGCTGTACGCCTTCGTCAGCTACATCGGGCGGGTGGTGGAGCCGCTGATCCAGATCACCATGCAGTTCTCGCAACTGCAGCAGGCGGTGATCTCGGCCGCACGGGTGAACACCTTGCTGGACGAGGCCGAGGCGCCGCGCCCGGCCGCCACCGGCAGGGTGACTGCAGGCGCCATCGAGGCCCACGACCTGGAGTTCGCCTACAAGCAGGGGGTGCCGGTGCTGCGACGAATCTCGCTGCGCATCGAACCCGGCGAATTCATCGGCATCGTCGGCCCCACGGGCAGCGGCAAGAGCAGCCTGCTCTCGCTGCTATTGCGCTTCTACCCAGTGGCCCAGGGGCAGCTGTCGATCGACGGCCAGCCCATCGCCGACCTGGACGAAGAAGCCTTCCGGGGTGCCGTCGGCCTGGTACCGCAGGAGCCATTCCTGTTGGCTGCCAGTGTGCGCGAGAACATCGCCATGGGCCGACCTCTGGACGACGCCCAGATCCGCGCGGCAGCCATGTCGGCCGGAGCCCATGGGTTCATCGAGCGGCTGGAGAACGGCTACGACACCGTTCTCGGCGAGGGGGGCGCACGGCTCGCCGTGGGCGAGAAGCAACTCATTGCCATCGCCCGTGCGTTGGCCGGCCAGCCCCGGATCCTGCTGTTGGACGAAGCCACGTCGCACATCGACAGCGAGACCGAGCGTGTGGTGCAACAGGCTCTGGCAGCCTTGCGTGGGCACCTGACGATCGTGTCGATCGCACACCGCTTGTCGACCATCCGCGAGGCCGACCGCATTCTCGTGCTGAGCCACGGGCGCATCACCGAACAGGGGCCGCACGACGCCTTGATGCAGATCGATGGCGGGCTGTACCGACGGCTGGTCGAACTGCAGCAACTCTCCGGTGGGGACCGGAGCGGCTGGACCGGCTCAGACTCTTGAGTGCTCAGCCCTTGCCAGCCAGACGGGCGCGCTCGCGGGCCTCATCCTCACGCATGTGAGTGATGAAGAAGCGGGTGAAGAAGGCCGCCATGCCCAACGTGATGGCAATCACGGCAGCACTGAGCAGCCCGTAGTCGGTGGAGAAGAAGTCCTGCAAGGCACGCATCGTGGATTCCTTGGTGTGGTTCTCGATGCCGACATCTGACACCCGGTCGCGCCCGGCCGGCTTGCGCTGGCGCAAGCCGGGATGTCAAGCCCGTTTGCGGCGATACATGTCGGCGTCTGCGTGCCGCACTAGCGCCTCGACGTCGACACCGTCGCGCGGGTACAGGGCCAACCCGATGGAAACACCCACGCGGGCCTCTTCGGCTCCGGCGATCGGTTCGGCGAACAGGCTGGACTGCAACTTGTCGGCCACTCCGCGGGCATGCGACTCCTCGGCGATACCGTCAAGCACGATCAGGAACTCGTCACCGGCCCAACGTGCCACCAGATCGCCGTCACGCAGGCTGGCTGTCATGCGCTGGCCCATGACCCGAAGGACCTGGTCGCCGGCCTCGTGGCCGAAACGGTCGTTGACCGACTTGAAACCGTCCAGATCCAGGAACAGCAAGGCGAACGCGGCGTCGTCGCCTGTGCGCCGCTGCAGGCCGATCCGGTCGCTGATGCGGCGCAGCATCGCCTCGCGGTTGGCCAGGCCGGTCAAGCGGTCGGTGGCCAGTTTGTGGGTCATCGCGGCAAAGCTCTGCGCCAACTCGCCGATCTCGTCGTGCCGGTCCACCTTCAGGGGTGCATCGAACTGGCCTTCCCCGACCTGCCGCGCGGCAGTGGCGATCTTGTTCAGGTCGCGCGAAACAACGCCCAGGCTGATCAGCCCGACGCCCACCACCGCCAGCGCGGCAAGCACTGTCAGCCCCATCGTCTGGTAGAGGTTGGTCGTCACCTGGTGCAAGAAGTCGCTTCGGGGCACCGCCACGGCGATGATCCAATCCAGCCCGGCGGTGTCGCGCATGCGGGCATAGGCGATCTGCAATGCCGTGCCGTCAGGCCCCTCGATCTGGCCGGCGCGGGCTTCGGTGGGCCGGCTGGCAGCCGCCATCAGAGCCCGCACTTTCTGGTAAGTGCCCGCCAGCAACGGGTCATCCACGTCGGCGGCGTTCTGCCGCAGGTGGGCGCCGTCAATGCCCTTGCGGATGTGCGACCCGCGCGAGGTGGCGATCAGGTCACCGCTGGGTTCAACGATGAATGCAAAGCCATTGGCGCTGGTCTTCAGCGAGCGCACGAAATCGCTCAGGTGCTGCAGGGACACATCGGTGGCGACAACGCCGCGTGTCACGCCGAGGGCATCCGGCACCTTGCGGGCCCGCGTGGCCACCAGTTCCTGCGTTCTGAAGTCGATGTAGATCGAGGTCCAGGTCTCGGTGGCCGCGCTGCGCCCCGCCTGGTACCAGGGGCGTTGGCGAGGCTCGAAAACCTTGTCCTCCTGCTTCGCATCGCCGAGTTCGCCGTGAATGCCGCTGAACTTGTAGAGTGTTCGGGGGCCTTCGCTTCGCACGCGCAGGCGAAGCTGGGCGTCGTCTGGGCCGTCGCGCCAAAGGCCAAAGAAGTGGCCTTGCTCGTCGCCGTAGTAGGCGTAATTGTTCAACTCGCGGTGCACCGAGGTCGCCAACCAGAAGCGGGTGCGCAACGCAGCCAGTTCAGCCTGTACGGATACCGGAGCAGGTACGCCCTTGGGAAAGGCCGTCTCCAGCACGGCGCCCGACCCCAGGACATGCCGTTCAACCGCCTGGGAAATTCGGCCGACGGTCTCGATCAGCAGGCTGTCGGCCAAGTGATCCACCGCCTCGCGCCCTGCTCGGTACGACAGCCCACCCACCACCATGGCCAAACCCATGACCAGCACCACGTAGGGCACGGTCAGAAGCTGGCGCAGGCTCAGCCAACGAAACAACGGCACGTCAACCCTCCATGTGCTGCCACCCCGGCTGTACAGCCCGGTCAGCAGAGGCCCCGCTCTGCGGAAGCCCATGTCTTTTTGCTGCAGTCAGTCTACGCCGGGCGTCAAACCCGACCAACGCACTGCCGGCGACGGGGCCACCATTGCTTCACGCGGCTGGCGCGCGCCTACAACAGCAGTGGCTGGCCGAGGCTCACACCCAGGCCGCGCGCAGTGGACAGCAGTGCGTGATCCGGAGGAACCAGCCGCCGGCCGCCGGCTGCCTCGGTGAGCGAGATGCTGGCGCAGTCGTCGCCCTTCAGCACCACCATGCGGCCGAAGGCACCACGCCGAACCAACTGGGCAGCGTGGTAGCCAAAGCGGGTCGCCAGCACGCGGTCGTAGGCCGTCGGCGAGCCGCCACGTTGCACGTGGCCCAACAGGGTGGACCGCACCTCGCCCGCCAGCCGTGATGCGATTTGCTCTTGCAACCAGTTTCCGACCCCGCCGAGGCGGACCCGGCCGGGACTGTCGTGCAGGATCTCGCGCACGCTGACGGGCTCGGCTGCCGCGTGAGCCCCCTCGGCGATGCAGATCAGGGTATACCCCTCACTCGACTCGCGTGCGCGACAAAATGCTGCCACGGCGTCCAGGCTGAAAGGCAGTTCGGGCAGCAGGATCATGTCCGCCCCGCCAGCCAGCCCGCCTTCCAGCGCGATCCAGCCCGCATCGCGCCCCATGGTCTCGGCGATCATCACCCGGCCATGGCTGCGCGCGGTGGTGGCGAGGCGGTCCAGAGCCTCGGCCACGACCGCCACCGCACGGTCGAAACCGAAGGGTCGGTCGGTGCCAGGCC
>CAYJEC010000240.1:0-5433 GCA_964369025.1 uncultured Ideonella sp.
ACGTGACCCTGTTCGAGAAGAACGACCGCATCGGCGGCCTGCTGCGCTACGGCATCCCCGACTTCAAGATGGAGAAGACCCACATCGATCGCCGCGTGGCGCAGATGGAGGCCGAAGGTGTGGTGTTTCGCACTGGCGTGATGGTGGCCGAGCTGCCCAAGGGCAGCAAGGTGACCAACTGGGCCAAGAGCAGCATCTCGCCGAAGGAACTGCAGGCGGAGTTCGACGCAGTGCTGCTGGCGGGCGGTGCCGAGCAGAGCCGCGACCTGCCAGTGCCGGGCCGCGACCTGGAAGGCGTGTACTTCGCGATGGAGTTCCTGCCCCAGCAGAACAAGATCAACGCCGGTGACAAGCTCAAGGGCCAGCTGCGCGCCGACGGCAAGCACGTCATCGTGATCGGTGGCGGCGACACCGGCAGCGACTGCGTGGGCACCAGCAACCGCCATGGCGCGGCCAGTGTGACCCAGTTCGAGCTGATGCCGATGCCACCCGAACAGGAAGACAAGCCCCTGGTCTGGCCCTACTGGCCGATCAAGCTGCGCACCTCCTCCAGCCACGAAGAAGGCTGCCAGCGCGAATTCGCCATCGCCACCAAGGAGTTCCTGGGTGAGAAGGGCAAGCTGACTGGCCTGAAGACCGTCAGGGTCGAGTGGAAGGGCGGCAAGATGACCGAGGTGCCCGGCTCCGAACAGACCCTCAAGGCCGATCTGGCGCTCTTGGCCATGGGCTTCGTCAGCCCGGTGGCCAGCATCCTCGAGGCGTTTGGTGTCGAGACCGACGCGCGCGGCAACGCCAAGGCATCGACCGAAGCAGCCGGTGCCTACAAGACCAGCGTGGGCAAGGTGTTCGCAGCCGGTGACATGCGGCGAGGACAGTCCCTGGTGGTCTGGGCCATCCGCGAGGGCCGACAGGCCGCGCGGGCGGTGGACGAGTTTCTGATGGGCGCAAGCGTCTTGCCCCGTTGAAGCCCTTACCACAGGCCGCACGAGCCTGTGGTGTTTCTGCCGTGTGACCGGTTGTGCAGCGCGGGCAAAGCGCCCATGGCGGTGAAAACCCCATGCGAGAATGCTCGGGAAATCCCTGCCCGAGATGAGCGACACCTTCATAGAGATCGATCACGTCACGTTCGGATACGACGCCAGCCGGACGATCCTGAACGACCTGAGCCTGCGCTTCGAGCGCGGCAAGGTCACTGCCGTGCTGGGCGGCTCCGGTTGCGGCAAGACCACCTTGTTGCGCCTGATCGCGGGCGTTCATGCTGCCAACAGCGGCCGTGTGGTCGTCGACGGCGAGGTCGTCAACGTGCGAGACCGGGCCCAGCTCTACCGACTGCGCAGGCGCCTGGGGATGCTGTTCCAGTTCGGCGCCCTGTTCACCGACCTGACGGTCTACGAGAACGTCGCGTTCCCGATGCGCGAGATGACGGACCTGCCCGAGGCGCTGATCCACGACCTGGTGCTGATGAAGCTCAATGCAGTCGGCCTGCGTGGTGCGTCGCACCTGAAGATCAGCGAGGTCTCCGGCGGCATGGCGCGGCGCATCGCTCTGGCCCGCGCGATCGCGCTGGACCCTGAGCTCATCATGTACGACGAGCCCTTTGCCGGGCTGGACCTGATCTCGATGGGCGTGGCCGCCAAGCTGATCCGTACCCTGAACGATGTCACCGGTGCCACCTCGCTGGTCATCTCGCACGACGTGCCCGAGTGCATGGCCATCAGCGACTGGGTGATCCTGCTGGCCGGAGGCGGGCGGCTGGTTGCTCAGGGCACGCCGGCCGAGTTGATGGCCAGTACGGACCCCGAGGTGCGGCAGTTCGTGCGCGGCGAGCCGGATGGCCCCGTCAAATTCCACTACCCGGCCCGCGAGATGGCAGACGACTTCGGCCTGGGGGTGCAGCCGTGAACGTCCTGGCGTTGATCGGGGCACGCGCCTTGTCGGTGTTCCGCGGCTGGGGCCGGGCAGCGCTGTTCTTTCGCGATCTGCTGCTGGCTGTGCCGGCTGCGCTGCGCCGCTTTGGCCTCGTGGTGACGCAGATCCATGCCATTGGCAACCGCTCGCTGGTGATCATCCTGGCGTCGGGCGCAGCGGTCGGCTTCGTGCTGGCGCTGCAGATGTACTACGCGCTGGTGAACTACGGGGCCGCCGAGTCGCTGGGCCTGGTGGTCAACCTGTCACTGGTGCGCGAGTTGGGGCCGGTGGTGACCGCACTGCTGTTTGCCGGCCGCGCCGGTACCTCCTTGACCGCCGAGATCGGCCTGATGAAGGCCGGCGAGCAGATCGCCGCGCTGGAGCTGATGGCCATCGACCCGCGGCAGCGGGTGCTGGCCCCGCGCTTCCTGGCGGGGTTGGTGTCAATGCCGCTGCTGGCCATCCTGTTTTCCGCGGTCGGCATCCTGGGCGCCTGGCTGGTGGCCGTCGGCCTGATCGGCATCGATCCGGGCAACTTCTGGTCCATTCAGCAAAACGGCGTCGATGTCTGGCGTGATGTCGGCAACGGCGTGGTCAAGAGCACCGTGTTCGGCATCATCTGCACCTCGGTTGCGCTCTACCAAGGCTACGAAACCGAGGCCACGCCGGAAGGCGTTGCCTATGCCACCACGCGAACCGTCGTCATCTCGTCGCTTGCCGTGCTGGGCATGGACTTCATACTCACCGCGCTGATGTTCTCGACGCGCTAAGGATCCTCACGATGAGCAAAAAGAGCATCGAAACCCTGGTTGGCCTGTTCGTGGTTCTGGGCGTGGCCGCTTTGTTGTTCGTGTCGCTGAAGGCCGCCAACCTGGCCAGCTTCAGCAGCGGCGAGAGCTACAGGCTGCAGGCCCGGTTCGACAACATCGGTGGCCTCAAGGCCCGCGCGCCGGTACGTTCCGCCGGGGTGGTGGTGGGCCGCGTCACCAAGATCGCCCTGGACGCCAAGACCTACCAGGGTGTGGTCACGCTCGAGATCTCGCAGGGCGTGGAGTTCCCCAGGGACTCTTCCGCCAAGATCCTCACCGCCGGCCTGCTGGGCGACCAGTACATCGGCATCGAGCCCGGCGCCGATGACAAGAACTTCGTGGCCGGCGATGTCATCAAGCAGACTCAGTCTGCGGTGGTGCTTGAGAACCTGATCGGCCAGTTCCTGTTCAACAAGGCGGCCGACGCGGGAACCGAAGCGGGGGACAAGAAGTGAGCACCTGGTCTGGTGTCGTTGCTCGTGGCGTCGCCCTGGCACTGATCTCGGGCGTTCTGGCGCTGCCAGTGGCGGCCCAGGACGCTGCGGCCTCGGCGCCCGCACCGGCAACCTTGTCGAAGAAGGATCCATTCGAGGGGTTCAACCGCTCGGTGTTCTCGTTCAACGAGGCGGTGGACGTCGCGGTTCTGAAGCCGGTGGCACAGGCCTACCGGGATGTGGTGCCGGAGTTCGTCCGCATCACGGTGGACAACGTGTTCGGCAACGTGGCCGACGTCTGGTCCACCGTCAATCACCTGCTGCAGGGCAAGCTGGAGAACACCTTGCGCATGGGCTTCCGGGTGGCCACCAACACCGTACTGGGCTTCGGCGGCATGCTGGACATTGCCACGGAGGCCGGTCTGGAGCGGCAGTCCGAGGATTTCGGGCAGACGCTGGGCTATTGGGGCATGCCACCTGGGCCCTATCTGGTGCTCCCGGTGCTGGGGCCTTCCACCGTGCGCGATACCGCCGCATTGGTCGCCGATCTGCAGGCGGGCCCCACCCAGTACATCGATGATGGTGCGGGTACCCTGGCTGGGGTGACCGTGCTGCGCGTCGTCAGTACGCGTTCCGGCCTGCTGGGTGCCAGCAAGGTGCTGGACGATGTGGCGCTGGACAAGTACAGCTTCCTGCGCGACCTCTATCTGGCGCGCCGGAAGAACCAGGTCTACGACGGCGATCCGCCGCCTGAGCCTGAGGAAGCAGACCCCGAGGCCAAGCCGTGACCGGCGCTTGCGCCATAGATTCTCACCGGCCGGCTGTGAACCGCACGCTGGCCTGACGCGTTGATGGTTGGCGCGCCGCCCGGGCAGGCGCCTGCTCCCAGATCGAAAGGATCCCTGAATGTTGAGTTCGTTGATTTCTCGCCGCACCGCCTCCTGGCTGGCTGCCGCCCTGGTGGCGGCACCGTTGTTCGCACAGGCCGACATCACCGCACCGGATGCGCTGATCAAGCAGATGTCCACCGAGGTGATCGACACCGTCAAGTCCGACAAGGCGATCCAGGGAGGCGACATCTCCAAGATCATCACCCTGGTCGACACGAAGGTGATGCCGAACGTGAACTTCCAGCGCATGACCGCGTCGGCCGTGGGCCGCCATTGGCGTGCCGCCACGCCGGACCAGCAGCAGCGCCTCCAAGCCGAGTTCAAGACACTCCTGGTGCGCACCTATTCCGGCGCCCTGACCCAGGTGAAGGACCAGGTCATCCAGCTCAAGCCCTACCGTGCCGGCGCAGACGACACCGAGGTGGTCGTGCGCACCGAGATCAAGGGCAAGGGCGAGCCGATCCAGCTCGACTATCGCCTGGAGAAGACCCCTGCCGGCTGGAAGATCTACGATGTGAACGTGCTGGGTGTCTGGCTCGTGGAGCAGTACAAGAACAGCTTCGCACAAGAGATCGGCGCCATCGGCATCGATGGTTTGATCGGCAAGCTGGCCGAGAAGAACAAGGCCGCGAGCAAGGGCTGATGGGAAGCACCGACACCCTGGCGTTGCCCGCCCAGTTGACGCTGCCCGAAGCTCGGGCAGCGCTGGAGACGCTTGAAGCGGCGATCGCCGAAGCCAGCGGCGCGGTGGCCGTGGACGCGTCCGCGCTGACACACATCGATTCGGCCACGCTGGCGGTGCTCCTGCAGTGCCGGCGCAGTGCGCAGGCGCGGAAGCTGGGCTTTTCAGTGCAGAACGCGCCGCAGAGGCTGGTCGACCTGGCCAAGCTTTACGGCGTGGAAGAACTGCTCTCGCTGGCTTGAGTGCTCTTTATTCCGGCTGCGCGTAGCGGCGTGTGCGAAGGTTGCGCTTGATCTCCTGCAACACGGGCCGCAGCCCCGGGCCCAGCCTGAGCGCGACACCGGTGGTCAGGATGTCGATGATCATCAGATGCAACATGCGCGAGACCATCGGGCTGTAGCGGTCGAAGTCTTCCGGGTGGTTGGCGGCCAGCAGGATCTGCCCTGAACCCAAGGCCAGGTTGGCCAGCGGCGAACCGCTGGCGGTGATCACGATCAGCGTTGCGCCTTTGCGTTGAGCGATCTCGGCCACGCCGATCAGGTCCTGGCTGCGGCCGGAGTTGCTGATCACCACCGCGCAATCCACCGGCTTGAGCATGGTCGCGCTCATCACCTGCACATGGCCGTCGCTCATCGCGGCGGTGTTCACGCCGAGTCGGAAGAACTTGTGCTGCGCATCCTGCGCCACGATGCCGGAGTTGCCCACGCCGT
>CAYJEC010000241.1:0-5422 GCA_964369025.1 uncultured Ideonella sp.
TGCGGTAGACATTGGGGCTCTGGCGCTTGACGTCCTCGCTGCCCATGTAGACCACGCACTCCATGCCGTAGCGGGCGCAGATGGTGGCGGTGGCCACGCCGTGTTGGCCGGCGCCGGTTTCGGCGATCACCCGAGGCTTGCCCATGCGCTTGGCGAGCAGGGCCTGGCCGATTGTGTTGTTCACCTTGTGCGCACCGGTGTGGTTCAGGTCCTCGCGCTTCAGGTAGATCTGCGCTCCACCCACCTCGCGCGACAGCCGGTCGGCGTGGTAGATCGGGCTGGGGCGTCCGACAAAGTGCTTCAGTTCATGGTGGAACTCGGCCATGAAGGCCGCGTCCCCACGGTAGTGGGCATAGGCTGCCTTCAACTCGTCCAGCGCGTGAACGAGCGTCTCGGAAACGAAGCTGCCGCCATAGGGGCCGAAGTGGCCCGAGGCATCGGGCTGCTGGTAAATCGACATGGGAATCTCTCGCGTGTTCAGGGGGTGGCGGTCGCCATGCGGGCATCAGCCTCTCGCACGGCCTCGCAGAACCGGCGCATCAGCCCGGCATCCTTGATGCCCTTGGCTGTTTCCACGCCGGAACTCACGTCAACGGCCCAGGGCCGGACGCGAAGTACCCCATCGATCACGCTTGCAGGATTCAACCCACCAGACAAAACGACCGGACGGGGCACGTTGTCGGGAATGAGAGACCAATCGAACGCCTTTCCACCCCCGCCGTAGCCCTCGACATGCGCGTCGAGCAGGATGCCGGCGGCATCCGGATAGCGGGAGGCGAAGTCTAGCAAATTGAAGCCCGGCTCCATGCGGGCGGCCCGCAGGAACGGGCGGCCCGGTGCACGGCAGGCTTCGGGTGCCTCGTCGCCGTGAAACTGCAGCAAGGCATGCGGAACGGCCGCCACCGCCTCGGCAATCTCCGATTCGGTCGCGTTGACCAGCAGCAGCACCGGGGTCACGAAGGGCGGTAGGCGGCCCGACAACGCACGGGCACGCGCGACCGCCACGTGGCGAGGGCTGCGGGCATAGAGCACGAAGCCCACGGCATCAGCCCCAGCAGCAACCGCGTCGTCGACATCGGCCTCGCGGGTCAGGCCGCAGATCTTGATGCGGGTACGGTGGGCCATGGTTCAGGGCAGCCAGCTCATGGCCGGAGTGGTTTGCGGGATCGCATGAACCGCATCGTAGACCGGGCCGACAAAGTACAGGCCTTCAGGGGGGAAGGTCGGCGCGGCTGCGTCGCGGCTGCGCGCTGCCAGCACCTCGCCCATCCAGGTGGCAGGCCGGTGGCCCTGCCCGATGGCCACCAGGCAGCCCATGATGTTTCGAACCATGTGGTGCAGGAAGGCGCTGCCCTCGAAGTCGAAACGCCAGTAGGCGCCGTGGCGGGAGATCTCGATCTGCCGCAGTTGCTTCACCGGAGACGCCGCCTGGCACTCCGCCGAGCGGAACGAACTGAAGTCGTGCTCGCCGATCAAGGTGCGTGCCGCCTGCTCCATCGCCTCGCCCGACAGGGGCCGGAAGACCCAGCCGCAGGCGCCTTGCTCCAGCGCCGGGCGCACTGGCGACTCCAGCACCAGGAAACGGTAGCGGCGGCCCCGCGCACTGTTGCGGGCGTGGAAGTCGCGTGCGACGGGCTGGCACCACTGGACGGCGATGTCGCGCGGCAGATAGCGGTTGACGCCGCGCACCCAGGAGAAGGCTGGCCGGTCCAAGGGGGTGTCGAAGTGCACCACCTGGTTCAGGCCGTGCACGCCGCTGTCGGTGCGGCCAGCGCACAGCGTGGTCACGGGCATCACGGCGAACTCGGCCAGGGCCGCTTCGAGGTGATCCTGAACCGTTTGACCGTCTGGCTGGCTCTGCCAGCCGTGGTAGTGCTCGCCGCGGTAGGCCACGCCCAGCGCAATGCGGCGCCGGGCGCTCTCGTCCATGGGGATCCGTGTCTCAGTCGAGATCGTCGAGCATGGCCTGAGCGCGTGCCTGCAGCGCGCCCTCCGCCTTGCTCACCACCTCTTCCAGCAGATCCCGCGCGCCCTCCATGTCGCCGATTCGGCGGAACTCGTCGGCGAGTTCCAGCTTGCGTGCCAACGGGTCGGAGTCGTCCACATCGTCGGTCGGCAACCCGCCTCGGATGGTGGCCTCTTCCTCCTTGGGCGCATCGAGATCCAACGACAACTCGCCAAAATCGAACTCCACCGGAGGCACCGCCACGGCGGGCTTGGGCTCGACCTCTGGCAGGGTCGGCTCGAGCAGATCGGGGCCGTCGACCAAAGCGGCAGGCTCGAGATCCATGTCGAGCAACGGGAGCGGTTGGCTGGACTGGCCGAGATCCAGGCCGCCTGACGCGGTTTCCAGCGAGCGGGTGGGCTCAACGCCCGCCAGCTTGGAAGGCGCCCCGAGGTCGATGTCCAGATCGGCCGGCGCCGTGTCCAGGAGCACCGCCGGGACCTCGAACGGCTGCGTGGTCTCGTTTGGCGCGACCTCGTCGGCAGCGGAGCGGCCAAAGTCTTCGCGCAGGTCCGGTGGCGGCTCGGAGGAGGTGTCGATGTCGACCTCCATCACCGGTGTCGGGATGTCCGCACCGCCGCCATACAGCGGGTTGACGGGGTCGATCTGGCGCCCGAGTTCGACGGCCTTTTCCCAGTCTTCGCCCTCGCCTCCGGTCTGTTCCTGCAGTTGCAGGGCCTGCCCTTCGAAGCCCCTCACATCGGCACGCTTGGCGTACACCTCCAACAGCTTGGTACGGATGGCCACGCGGCCCGGGTCGCTGCGCAGGGCTTCCTTCAGGATCTCCTCGGCCTGCAAGTCACGGCCATAGGCCAGGTAGACATCGGCCTCGGCGACCGGATCAACGTCCCCGATGGCATCGAGCTGGCTCAGCGAGTAACTGAGCGACGAACTGCTGTTCGCGCCGTCGCGCGTGTCCACCCGCTGGCCGCCGCTGACGCCGAAGAAGGAGTCAGGCTGCAGCTTGCTCTCGATGAACGACGTCTCGGCACCGCCGTCCTGCTTCCTGCGGCGCAGCCGCATGATCCCCACGCCGGCCAGCACAGCCACCAGGCCCAGGGAGACTGGAAGTACCAGCGGGTTGTTGGTCAAGGACTCCAGGAAACTCGGTTCCGGGGCGGCAGCCGGTTTGGGAAGGGGCTTCACATCCGGACGAGACGCCGACGCCGATGCGGCCGAAGCCGCGGCTGGCGCCACGGGCGACGAAGCAGCGGCCACTGCTGCCGGCGCAGAGGGCCGAGCGGCAGGTGTCGACGCCACCGCCGAAGGCACCGTGGCAACCACTGCCGGAGCGGGCTTCGCCACCGACGCGACTGGCGCCGGGGCAGGCGGAGCCGATGCGGCCGGCTTGGGCACCACCACTGGCGCAGGTGCCGGCGGTGGCGTCACCGGAACAGCAGGTACCGCCGGCTTGGCGGCAGCCACCGTGGCAGGCGGCGGGGGTGGCGCGGCCGTCTTGGTGGCGGTGGAAAGCTTTTTCAGTTCCTCGACGTTGCGGGCCAGTTCGGCCACGCGGGCGTCATTGGCCTTGCGCTCGGCCTCCTTGGAGATCTTGGCCTCCGGCACGGCCGGCTTGGCGGAGCCCTGTGACAGGGTCAGCTTGTCGGGCTTGGCCGGTGTTTCGTCGGCCTTCTTGTCCTTCACCGCGGCCTGAACCTGGCCCGTGGCCTGTCGCGCGGGCTCGGTGCCCTTGACGGTGGGGGCCGCGCCGGCAAGCCGTTGCCGGAACGCAGCAAAGTCGGCACTGTGGGCCTGGATGACCTTGCGGGCCTCCTCGGGCGTGACTTCGCTCGCCGAGCCGGCATCGGGCAGGTTCAGGACCACGCCCGACTTCAGGCGGTTCATGTTGCTGTCGATGAAGGCCTGCGGGTTGCCCCGGTAAAGCGACACCAGCATCTGGTCCAGTGAGACCCCGGAGCGCCTTTTGGTGCTGGCGATGGACGACAAAGTGTCGCCGCTGCGAACGCGGTAGCTGTCGCTGGCGGCGGCAGCGGGCGGGGCAGCTGGGGGTGCCGGCGGCGGCGGCGCCACGGGCTTGGTAGCGACCGGGCGCGGCGGCCGGGCGACTGGGGCCGGGGGTGGTGCCACGGGCGCTGGCAGCGGCGCAGCCTGGGTCGGGGCAGGAGAAACGACTGGCGCGGTGGCGACTGCCGGCGGGGCAGCCACCGGCGCACGCGACGGCGGGGGATCGATCAGCAGTGTGTAGGCTCGCTGCAGGCGCCCACTGGCCCAGGCGAAATCGATGATGACGTCGACGAAGGGTTCGGACACCGACCGCTCACCGGTGACCCGGATGTAGGCTCGGCCATCTGGCCGTCGAGCCAGGCTGAGTTGGGCACCGGCCAGCACCGGGTTGAAATCGACTCCCGCAGCGCGGAACGCGTCGGGCGAGGCCAGCGTGGTACGCAGCGATGCGGCCTCTTCAGGGCTCAGGCTGGTGACGTCGATCTCGGCGCGCAAGGCTTCGCCGAGAGAAGACTGTACGGTCAGGCGGCCCAGCGACAAGGCTGACACGTCGTTGCAATTCAGCAGCAACAAGGCGGCGGTGGCCACCGAGGTCAGCGAGGCGCCCTTGGCCATGGATGTGGGGTTCTTCAAAGCGTCTCCCGAAACGCAATCGGCGAGCCTGAACCCAGGCCCGCCGCCAACGACCGTTTTCTCAGTTGCACACACCGGCGTCAACCGGACTGGATACGAGAAAACACCATAACATCAAGCATATAGGCTGACAAGCTCATCCAAAACCTGACATTCATCGGATTCCTCGTTTTCTCATGGCCTGTCGAAGCCCCTTGTTGCCCAGGGGCAACGCAGGGCGGTTGTCAGGCGCCAAGCAGGATCCGCAGCATGCGGCGCAGTGGTTCGGCCGCACCCCACAGCAATTGATCCCCGATCGTGAACGCGCCAAGGTACTCCGGCCCCATGGCCAGCTTGCGGATCCGGCCGACGGGGATCGTCATCGTGCCCGTCACCGCCACCGGCGTCAGGTCACGAATGGTCGACTCCCGGTTGTTCGGCACGACCTTCACCCAGGCGTTATCGGCAGCGATCATGGCCTCGATATCGGCCAATGGCACATCCTTCTTGAGCTTGAAAGTCAGGGCCTGGCTGTGGCAGCGCATCGCACCGACCCGCACGCAGAAGCCATCCACCGGCACGGCCGCCGACCCGAAACCGTCGCCCTGGCCGAGAATCTTGTTGGTCTCGGCCATGCCCTTCCACTCTTCCCTGGACATGCCATTGCCCAGATCCTTGTCGATCCAGGGGATCAGAGAGCCCCCCAGCGGCACGCCGAAGTTGGCAGTCTCGTCGGCGCTCAGCGCGCGCTGCCTGGCGATCACCTTGCGGTCAATTTCCAGGATGGCACTCTTGGGGTCGTCAAGCAGCGCCTTGACCTCTGCGTTGAGCGTGCCGTAC
>CAYJEC010000242.1:0-5386 GCA_964369025.1 uncultured Ideonella sp.
ACCGGCCAGGTGTTGCGCCAACCCGCGACCGAGGCGGCGTTCCAACGCGCGGTCAGGCGCGGCGGCACCCACAAGCGCACGGCGAGTTGCGCCGCCAACGTCTCGGCCCGCAGGGCGAGTTCCTCCCGCTGAACCGTGACGTGGGCGACGAGGCCCTCCACCTGCGCCACGCGCGCGGCAATGTGCACCGGGCTGTAGTGGCGGCGCAGCTGGGCCTCGAGCCCGGCGATGGTCAGGCGCGGCATCACCATGGCGGCCGGTCCGCCGCCCGGCCCGTCGCCCAGGCCGATCGCCCGGGCCAGGGCCAGCTTGCCGGCTGTGTCGCTCTCTGCACCCTCGGCCTGTGCGCTCTGTTCCAGGGCCAGCTGGTTCTCGAAGGCCTCCACCGCGCGGCCGAGCCAGGCCAGTTCCAGCGGCACGGCCTGCAACCAGTCGGCCTCGAACCACAGCGACAGCGCCTCGGCCTCCTGCGAGGTGGCACCGGCCACATAGGGAGCCAGCCAGAGGTCCAGCCCGTCGACCTCGGCCCGGCCCTCGGTGGCGGCGGCCGTGCGCATCAGGCCCACCCACTGCCGCCAGCGCCGGTCGGACAGGCCCTGCCCACGACTGGCCAGCCAGGTACGCAAGGCCGAGCAACCGGCCACGGCTTCGTCACCAAGGCGCACGGACGACGCGGCCCGGGTGATCGCCCGGCGCTCGGTGTCGTCGAGCGAATCAGACGCGTCCGGCACGGCTGCCGGCAACCGGAGCAAGGGCTCGAACGACGCATCGGCCACCGGCGCCACCGGCACCCGCAGCAGGAAGCGGTCAAAGAAGGCCAACAGTGCATCGTCGGCCGGCAACTCGTTGCTGGCGCCCACCACGCTGATCAGGGGCGTGGGCTGGCGGCCGCTGCCGTTGTCGAACTCTCGCTCGTTGAGCAGGGTGAGAAGCGCATTGAGGATCGCCGAGTTGGCCTTGAACACCTCGTCGAGGAAGGCGATGCCCGCCGTGGGCAGGAAGCCGTCGGTCAGGCGCTCGTAGCGGTCGTTCTCCAGCGCCACCAGCGACAACGGGCCGAACAGTTCCTCCGGCGTCGAGAAGCGGGTCAGGAGGCGCTCGAAGTAGCGCGCACCACCGAATGCATGGTGCAGCCGGCGCGCCAGTTCGCTCTTGGCGGTGCCCGGCGGGCCGATCAGCAGCACATGCTCGCCGGCCAGCGCCGCCAGCAGCACCAACCGAGCGGCGGTGTCACGCTCCAGCAGGCCGGATTCGAGCTGCCGTTGCAGCGACAGAAAGCGAAGGGGGGCTGGCACAGTCATGCTCGCATTGTCCTGGAGCAACACGGCCCCTGCAGGGCCCCGAGGCGCACTCCCCGCGGGCCAGCCTTCAAAGCCCGTCGACGGGCGTCAGCAGGTACGCGCGCCTGACGCCGAAGAGGCGCCCCATGCCGATGATCTGGCCTTCGTCGTTGATGCCCCGCGCGTCCTTCAGCTGCCAGCCCTCGCCGGTCACTGGATCGAGGTGCTTGTTCAGGTTGCGTGCGGGGCCGCCGAAAGACACGAAGGGCTGCGACCCGCGGGCATCGTCCTTGAAGCACATACCGACCACATGGCCGTACTTGTTGAGCGCCAGGCCGGCGCAACTCTGGAAGTTCGGCATCACGCCCAGGTCCTGCATCACGCCATTGCTGTAGAGGAAGGCATGCCCGTGGCCGTCCAGCGTGTCGGCGCCGCCGGTGACCTGCCCCCAACGGTTGATGGCGAAGGCCGCGCTCTGGCCACCGCCCAGCGTGCCCAGCTCGGTCATCCCGCCAGCCTCGAAGATCACGGCCATGGTGTCGGTGCTGCCGGACCGATTGGCCCATCCGACGGCCTGCCCCGCGTCGTTGATGTCGTAGGCGGCGCTGCGCTCGCCGCCCAGCGTGCCCAAATCCTGCATGACACCGTTGGCCCACGAGAAGGCGTGCACCTCGCCACCAGCGAGCGTCGACTCTCCAACGACGCCACCGACCGAGTTCAGCCCCTTGCCACTGCTGTAGAAGCCGCCGAGGGTGCCCAGATCCAACATCGCTCCGTGGCGGTACCAGAACGCATGAGACTGCGCTTGCGCGGTCTCCGCCGTGCCGACGACCTCGCCTCGGGCATTGACGGCCTCGGCGGACGAACTGTTGCCTCCCAGGCTGCCGAGGTCGGTCATCACGCCGTCGGTGAACAGGTAGGCACGGGACACACCGTCGACCGGCGCCGTACCCACCACCTGGCCGCGCCGGTTGATCGCGCTTGCCTCGCTGGTTTCCCCACCAGGCAGCACCCCCAGATCCGTGACCAGGTAGGTGACCGCCATGGCCTGCGCCGACAGGCCGCAAGCCAGCATGACGACAAGCGCGTGGCGCTTCATGGCAACTCCTTCTCCGACTCGGTCGACCTGACCACCGTTTCAGTGTGCGCCGACCTGGGCCCGCCGAGTATTGAGTTCGCGCAAGCCGAGCTGGCCCGCGGCCCGCCGCTACCGGTTGCTCGGGAACGGTGGCATGCGCAGGCGCCCCTCGTCGTCGCCGGGGATCGGCGAGAAGGCGCCCGTCTCCCAGCGATGGGCGGCAGCCTCCAGCAAGCCACGCTGGCTCGCCACGAAGTTCCACCACATGTGGCGCGGTGGGTGCAGCCGCTCCCCGCCGACCACCACGCAGCGGCTGCCGGCCGGGCCCGACAGCTCGATGGCATGCGCACCGTCCGGCACCGCCATCACCTGCGGCGGCAGTACCTCGCCGTTGACCAGCAGCGTGTGCTCAGGGCTGTAGACGGCCAGTTCCTCGGCCAGGCCGGCCGGGAGCCGCAGCGGCACATCGCCGGTCAGGGCCAGGTCCAGGTACAGCGTGGGGCTGGCGGCAACCACGGGCGACACCTGCCCGAAGGCATCACCCACCAGCACGCGCACCACCGCGCCGGGAACGGCCAGCTCCGGGATCGCCCCGGCCGGCACATGCTGGAAGCCTGGCTCGCACTCTTCCTGGGACTCGGGCAGCGCCAGCCACAGCTGCAGCCCATGCATGCGGCGCTCGCGGCCGGCCAGCGCCGGCGGAGTGCGCTCGGAATGCACGATGCCCCGGCCGGCTGTCATCCAGTTCACCGCACCGGGGTGAATCTCCTGCACCGTGCCCAGGCTGTCGCGGTGCAGGAAGGCGCCCTCGAACAGATAGGTCACGGTCGCCAGGCCGATGTGCGGGTGCGGGCCGACATCCGTATCGGCCTCGGCGGCCAGCGTCACCGGGCCGAAGTGGTCGAAGAAGACGAACGGCCCCACGGAACGCTGCGCGGCCGCAGGCAGCAGGCGCCGCACCTGGAAGCCATCGGCGAGGTCCTTGATGTGCGGGGTCAAATGTTTCATGCGGCGGCTCCCACGGGCTGGGCGTCAAGGGTACGGCATGATGATCGCCTGTTGGTCGGTCGGGCGCAGCGTGGAGGTGAAACGCCAACTGCTGGCCCACCTGATGGGCTCGCTGGCCATGCTGGCCATGGACACCGAGCAGGTGATGGTCGTCTTCAGGGAAACCGCCTGGGAGAACTGGTCCTTCGGCGGCGGCCGCCTGCTGCATACCTGAGCTGCGCGGCTCAAGTGGTCGTCAGCAGCACCCGCCCGCTGTCGGTGGAGAGCGCCTGGTTGCAGTGGTAGGGCAGCTCGATGCCTTTTGCCGCGTCTTCCATGGCCCAGGCGCGGATCACCGGGGCCTGGGCCCGCACGCCGCCAAAGATGGTGGCAAAGGCCACGTCGGCCGCGTCGCGCCCGGTGCCGAAGCGCACGAAGGCCATCGGGATCGCCGTGCCGGAGGGGTCGAAGATGTACCAGCGGTGGCCGAGATAAACCTCCACATAGGCGTGGAAATCCGGAGGGCCGAGCGCCGGGTCGGCCCCGAAATCGGTGCCGGTGGCGAAGCGCGCCGGGATGTTGACCGCCCGGCAGAGCGCCACCATCAGGTGCGCGAAATCACGGCACACCCCCACCTGCTCGATCAGCGTGTCCACCGCCGAGGTGTTGGAGTTCGAGGTGTTGGAGGTGAAGGTGACGTGCCGCCGAACCCAGTCCTGGATGGCCTGCACGCGGCCATGGCCCTGCCAGAGGCGGCCGAACTCGTTGATGGCGAACTTCACCAGCCGGTCGCTCTGGCAGTAGCGGCTGGGGTAGATGTAGCCGATCACGTCCTGCGGCAGGTCCCGCACCGGGATTTCGGCCAGTGTGCTCGGATCCGCCCGGTGGTGGGTGAGATCCACCGTGGCGGCGTACCAGAGCTTGAGCCAACCTGGTTGTGCGGTGAGCCGCATGTAGCGGTTGCCTGTGGCGGGGTCGGTGTGCACCTGCGGGGTCAGCGGCTGGCTGATCATCAGGCTCTCGGACGAGATGGCCTGGGCCGGCGTGTGGGCGGCATGGATGTTGAAGACGAAATCGGCGCCGTTCGGGTCGGTCACCTCATAGGCCAGCTCGATCTGCAACTGGATGCGGATCATGCGGCGGCCCAGTCAAGGGTGGGACAAGGTGTCATCGGTAGAGTATGCATGGGTGTCTGGCCTGGCGGGCGATCTCCCTCGAAGGTATGGCACCGCACAGAAGTGCGCCGCTGAAAGCGAGTAGGCTAGGGCCAGCAAGCGGCGTGCCCGCGAAGGGCAACCATGACCGAACCACTGCTTCTGACTGCGACGCAGATCTCCACTTTCGACGGCCCGCGCCTGCTGACCAAGGCCAGTGGCTTCTTTTTCGCCCGCGGCGAAAAGCTGTTCCTGGTGACCAGCCGGCATGTGCTGGTGGACGAGCCAAGCAAGCACTTCCCGGACAGGATCTCGATCGAGTTGCACGACGATGCGGTGAACTTGACGCGCTCGACGCACTTCCTGGTGCTGCTCTACAACAACGGCCAGGCCATCTGGCGGCAGGGGCGCGACAAGGCCGGCGAGATCGACGTGGCGGTGGTCGAACTGGACCGCACCCAGATGCCGCCCACGGTCATCCTGCAGGCGTTCACCCCGGCGCACCTGCAGGCTTCCCTGAGCGAGATCGAGGTCGGCTCGTCGCTGCTGATCGTCGGCTTCCCGCTTGGCTTCCACGACACCCTTCACCACCTCCCGGTGGTGCGCCACGCGGTGATCGCCTCGGCCTTTGGCGTGCGCTTCCAGGGCCAAGGCAGCTTCCTGACCGACGCCCGCACCCACCGAGGCACCAGCGGTGCGCCGGTGGTGATGCGTGCGGCGCCCGCCGGCTCCGCCACCGACCCCTTGCCCTGGAAGCTGCTGGGTGTGCACTCTGCCCGGTTGGACATGCGCACCCGCGACCTGGAGCAGGACGAGTCGCTGGGCTAGAACTGCGCCTCGTACGCCTACAACCATAACACCCTCACCACGCCGTCACTGGCCAAGCG
>CAYJEC010000243.1:0-5367 GCA_964369025.1 uncultured Ideonella sp.
ATGATCGACGGCCTGGCGTTGGGCGAAACCACGCCCGGCCCGCTGATCATGGTGGTGGCTTTCGTCGGCTTCATCGGCGGCTGGCAAAGCCCCGATCTGGCCGCCTTGTTCGGGCCGGACCAGCGTTTCCTGGCTGGCGCGGTGGCCGCGAGCCTGGTGACCTGGTTCACCTTCCTGCCGTCCTTCATCTTCATCCTCGCCGGCGGGCCACTGGTGGAATCGACCCATGACGACCTGAAGTTCACCGGCCCGCTCACCGCCATCACCGCCGCCGTCGTCGGCGTGGTGCTGAACCTGGCGCTGTTCTTCCTGTACCACGTGCTGTGGCCGCAAGGCTTCAAGGGCGCGTTCGAGTGGCCGGCGGCCGTGCTGGCCATCGCGGCCGCCGTGGCCCTGTTCCGCTTCAAACGTTCGGTGATCCAGGTGATCGGCGCCAGCGCGCTGATCGGCCTGGGCTGGACACTGGCCATGCGATGAACCAAGGCGCCACGCGGTTGTTGACGGCGCGCGGCCTGCGCGCCTTCTGCGACGGCTATGTGGCGGTGCTGCTGCCGGCCTACCTTCAGGCGCTGGGGCTGGGTCTTGCCGAGATCGGCCTGCTGGGGAGCATCACGCTGGCTGGTTCGGCGCTGGCCACGTTGGCCGTGGGCGCGGCCGGCCACCGGGTGGCACCGCGCCGGCTGCTGCTGTTCGCCGCCGGCCTGATGGTGGCCACCGGGATCGGCTTTGCGGGGTTGTCGGCGTTCTGGCCTTTGGCGGTGGTGGCCTTCTTCGGCACCCTGAACCCCAGCTCCGGCGACGTGAGCCTGTTTCTGCCGCTGGAGCACGCGCGCCTGGCCGGCGCGGCCGGCGACCGCGATGAACGCACGCGCCTGTTCGCCCGCTACACCCTCACCGGCTCGCTGTGCGCCGCCGTCGGCGCACTGGCCTCTGCCCTGCCGGCCTGGCTTGCGCAGGCGGCGGGTTGGGATCTTCTGATGGCGCTGCGGCTGATGTTCCTGTTCTATGCAGCGGTCGGTGTGGCGGTGGCGGCCCTGTACCAGGGCCTGCCCGGCACCGAGGGGGTCACCGAGGCCGCCGCAGCGCCTCTCGGCCCCTCGCGCCGGGTGGTGTGGCGGCTGACGGCCCTGTTCAGTGTGGACGCCTTTGCCGGCGGCCTGCTGGTCAACACCTTGCTGGCGCTCTGGCTGTTCGAGCGTTTCGGGCTGTCGCTGGCCCAGGCCGGGCAGTTCTTCTTTCTGTCGGGCCTGCTGGCCACCGCCTCGCAGCTCGCCGCGCCTGCCGTGGCGCGGCGCGTCGGCCTGGTGAACACCATGGTCTTCACCCACATCCCGGCCAACCTCTTCCTGATCGGTGCAGCACTGGCCACCAGCCTTCCCTGGGCGCTGGGCCTGTTGCTCTCGCGCAGCCTGTTGTCGCAAATGGACGTGCCGACCCGCTCGGCCTTCGTGATGGCGGTGGTCACTCCACCCGAGCGCGCTGCGGCAGCCAGCTTCACCGCCGTGCCGCGCAGCCTGGCCGCCGCAGCCGGGCCATCCCTCGGCGGCGCGCTGCTGGCCAGCGGCTGGCTGGCGGCGCCGCTGCTGGTCGGCGGGGGCCTGAAGATCGCCTACGACCTGGCGTTGTGGTGGGCCTTCAGGCGCCACCCGGCCAATTGAACCGTGGCATGCTGTCGGGCATGAAGCACGGTGTCAGGGTTCGATGGTGGGCGGCGGTATTGGCGCTGACATTGACGCTCCCGACCCACGCGGTGGAACTGAACCGCGCCAGCCAGGCCGAGCTCGAGATGGTGCGAGGCGTCGGGCCGCAGTTGTCCGAGCGCATCCTGGCTGAGCGCGAACTGGGTCGGTTTCTGGGCTGGGAGGATTTCATCGCCCGCATGAAGGGCGTCGGGCCTTCAAGCGCCGCGCGGCTGTCCGCAGGCGGCCTGCGGATCGGCGGCCAGCCCTACGTGCCAGCAGCCGAAGCCGCCAGCGCACCGGCAAGGTAGGGCACCGTCTCCGGGGTGACCGGGTCGACACGGCCGGTGGCCCTCGCCGCCGCATCCGGCTGCGCCGGCTCGGCCGGCGCACCACCCGTTCCGTGCGGCACCCAGCCGAAGAAACGCGCCACCTCGTCACGCCGGGCCAGGGTGTCCTGCTCGCCCAAGGTCATCAGCTCTCGCGTGAAATCGGCCTCGAACAACAGGTAGCTTGCCAAGGCCGCACCACGGGCGTCGCTGCCCTGCCCGCTGACACCGAGGCCGCGCAACAGGGCGCGGATGGTCAGCGGCAAGGCATCCAGGTGGCGGGCAGCAATGTCGTCCAGCCGCTGGCTGGGGGCGATCAGCAGCACCTCGATCGGGCGCAGCGCGCTCTTCTCGCGCGCCTCTGCGGGCAGCAACTCCAGCGTGCGGTTGATGCGCTGCAGGCGCTCCACATCCACCGCCAGCGCGTCGAGGAAGATGTTGGACAAGGCGTGGCCGGCGATCTGCGCCATGGTCGGGTAATCACCGCTGACCTGGCGCCTGCCCGGCGGCTCGTGCATCCGGCCGGCACCGATCACCAGGATGCGCTCGGCGCCCAGGTGGATGGCCGGCGAGATCGGCGCCGCCTGGCGCATGGAGCCGTCGCCGAACCACTCGGGCTCGCCGTCGATCACCAGTTGCTTGGCCGGGAAGACGAACGGGATGGCCGAGGAGGCCAGCAGGTGCGGCAGGCCGATGTGGTCGCGCACCGCGCGGCGCTGCGAGCGCACCCAGCCGGTGGCCTCGCAGGCAGCGTTGTAGAAGGTGACATGCTCTCCGGACGAATAGCTGGAGGCACTGACCGCCAGGGCCTTGAGGTGCCCGTCTCGGATCAGCTCCGGGATGCGCTCCAGCCGCACCACCCGCTCCAGCAGGCCCGCCAACGGGCTGTTGTCCAGCAGCGAGCGGGGCTTGAGCCGCCGCCACCGGGCGATGACCCAGCCGATGGACATCATCGTCAGCCATCGGGCACCGCTGCGGATGACGCCGATGGAGTCGGCGCGGTAGACCTGATCGGCGTGGAAGCCCTCCCAGATCTGCACCAGCTTGTCGACGCCACGCTCGAAGTCGTCGGCATCGCCGGCCAACGCGGCGGCGTTGATGGCGCCTGCCGAGGTGCCGGCGATGACGGGAAACGGGTTGCCGGCGGGCGCCAGGCAGCCACTGCGGATATGGACCAACGCGCGAAGCACACCCACCTGGTAGGCGGCACGCGCACCCCCCCCGGTGAGGATCAGGCCAGTGACAGGCGCAGAGGCTTCCATGGTGAGGGCCAGTCTAGGACTGGCCTGCGCGGCGCGAAGCGATCAAATGCCCCCGAATGCCAGGGCAATTGACCCCCGCACCACACCAACTCGACCCACGGCTCAGTGCTTGTCGTGCCCGCGGCCGCGGCCATTGCCGTGGCCGTGGTCGTCGTCGCCACGGCCACGCATGTGCGGCGGCGGCGACACGTGGCGCCGGTACCAGTCTTCCTTGACGAAGTAGACCGGCACACCGCACGCGTGATAGCGGCCGCAATGCCGGCCCCAGTTCTTCTGGTGGCCCGGCGGTACCCACAGGTAGACCGGCGGCTGGGCCATCACCACGCGGGGGCGCTGGATCAGGACCGGCTGGGCCACCATGACCTCGGGTTGCGGGTAGCGGCCGATGTCGATGCGGCCGTAGACCCCGGGCTGGCTGATCGAGATCGACACGCCGACATCAGCAGCCCAGGACGCGGTGGTGGCAGTAGCCAGCACGAGGCCGGCGGTCAGAAGGATGGAGTGCTTGGTCATGGTCGCGGTGGCCCCGAAGGGTGGCGGTCTGGTGGAAAGGCGGTGTCTTCAAGCAACGCTTTCGGCCCCGGCGGCGTTGGCATGACCGGGCGCCGGATACCAACTTTTACCGCTCTGCCGCCCCGTAGACGATCCGGGCCCGGCCTGCCAGGGCCAGCTTGCGCCAGCGCGCCAGGGCCTCGTCGCTGGGCCAGATGCGGCCGGCGGCGCCCAGATCCAGCTCGGCACTGGCCCCCGGCCGTTGCAGGCGCAGGCGCACCGGCAGGCCCTGCACCAGCTCGCCCTCGTCGGCCTTCTCCACCCGGGCCGGGTGGGCCTGCACGAGCTCGGCCACCGGGGGCAGGCCGTCGCCGATGTCCACCGCCAGGTGGCGACCGAAACGGGCTCGGGCCGAGGCCAGGTCCCAGACCTGATTGACGTTCAGACGCAGGCCGCCGGAAAAGCGGTCTGGCTGCACCTTGCCCTGCACCACCAGCAGCTCGTCGTCGCGCAGCCACTCTCGGTGCTTGTCCAGCAGTTCCTCGTTGGCCACCGCCTCGATGGGCTCGCTGCAGTCGTCGAGCTTGAAGATTGCCACCCGGCCGCGCTGGCCGTTGACCACCCGCAGGTCGGTGACGATGCCGGCCAGCAACTGCGGCTCGCGCGAGTCGATCAGATCCGCCACCTTGCGCAGGCAAAACTGGCGCACCTCGGCCTCGCACTCGTCGAACAGGTGGCCCGAGAGGTAGAAGCCGATCGCCGTCTTCTCCAGCGCCAGGCGCTCGCGCACGCTCCAGGGCTCGGCCGGTTGCAGCGGCGGCTCCTGGGTGTGGGAGCCGTGGGCCGAGTCGTCACCGAAATCGAACAGCCCGCCCTGGTTGGCGTTGGCGGCCTGGGTCTCGGCCCAGTCGAACGCCAAGCCCACGCTGGCCAGTGTGGCCGCGCGGTCGCCGTGCAAACTGTCGAAGGCACCGGCCTTGACCAAGGCCTCGACCACCCGCTTGTTGCAGCGGCCCTTGTCGACACGGGCGCAGAAATTGAACAGGCTGGTGAAGGGCCCGCCGGCCTCACGCTCCGCCACCATCGCCTCGATGGCGCCCTGCCCCGTGCCCTTGATGGCGCCCAACCCATAGCGGATCTTCTTGCGGCCTTCGGCGCCCGGCATCGGCTCGAAACGGTAGACGCCGTTGTTGACGTTGGGTGGCTCGAAGGCCAGCTTGAAGTTCTTGGTGGCATCGGCCAGCAGCACCTTGAGCTTGTCGGTGTCGCCCAGCTCGATGGTCATGTTGGCCGCGAAGAACTCGGCCGTGTAGTGCACCTTGAGCCAACCCGTGTGGTAGGCCAGAAGCGAGTAGGCGGCGGCGTGGGACTTGTTGAAGCCGTAGCCGGCGAACTTCTCCATGGTGTCGAAGATTTCGTTTGCCGTGGCTTCGCCGATGTTGTTCGTTGCCGCGCCAGCGACGAAGATCTCGCGCTGCTTGGCCATCTCCTCGGGCTTCTTCTTGCCCATGGCGCGGCGCAGCAGGTCGGCGCCGCCCAGCGAGTACTTGGCCGCGACCTGGGCCGTCTGCATCACCTGTTCCTGGTACACCATGATGCCGTAAG